>NZ_JACDCU010000256.1 GCF_013817365.1 Methylibium sp.
GCCGACCTGGCGGCCATGCGCAACGTGGCGGCCAAGATGGGCAAGGATCCCAAGGCGATCGAGCCGCTCGTGCCGGTCGATCTGGTGGTCGATCACTCGGTGATGATCGATCACTTCGGGGCTAAGGATTCGCTGGACCTCAACATGAAGCTCGAATTCTCGCGCAACCGCGAGCGCTACGAATTCATGAAGTGGGGCATGGACGCGTTTGACACCTTCGGCGTCGTTCCGCCCGGCTTCGGCATCGTGCATCAGGTCAACCTCGAGTATCTGGCGCGCGGCGTGCACAAGACTCCTGACGGCATGCACTACCCCGACACCCTGGTCGGCACCGACAGCCACACGACCATGATCAACGGCATCGGCGTCGTCGGCTGGGGCGTCGGCGGCATCGAGGCCGAAGCCGGCATGTTGGGCCAGCCGGTCTACTTCCTCACGCCCGACGTGGTCGGCATGGAGCTGACGGGCCGGCTGCGCGAAGGCGTCACCGCCACCGATCTGGTGCTTACCGTCACTGAGATCCTGCGCAAGGCCAAGGTGGTCGGCAAGTTCGTGGAGTTCTTCGGCGAAGGCACCCGCACGCTCGCCCTGCCCGACCGCGCCACGATCGCCAACATGGCGCCGGAATACGGCGCCACCATGGGCTTCTTCCCGGTCGATGAGAAGACGATCGCCTACTTCCAGGGCACGGGCCGCACGCAGGCCGAGATCGAGGCCTTCACCGCCTACTTCCAGGCACAGAAGCTGTTCGGCGTCCCCGGGTCGGGCGAGATCGACTACAGCTCGGTGGTCAAGCTCGATCTCGGCAGCGTCGCTCCCTCGCTCTCCGGCCCCAAGCGCCCGCAGGACCGCATCGAACTCGGCAACGTGAAGACGCAGTTCGGCTCGCTGTTCAGCAAGCCGCCCACCGAAAGCGGTTTCAACCAGCCGGCGGCCAAGCTCGGGCAAGGCTTCACAACGAGTGACGGCCTGGACATCAGGAACGGCGACGTGCTGATCGCCGCCATCACGTCCTGCACCAACACCTCCAACCCGGGCGTGCTGCTGGCGGCGGGCCTGCTCGCCAAGAAGGCCGTCGAGGCCGGGCTCACGGTCAAGAAGCACGTGAAGACCTCGCTCGCGCCCGGCTCGCGCATCGTCACCGAGTACCTGCAGAAGGCCGGTCTGCTGCCCTACCTCGAGAAGCTCGGCTTCTACCTGGCCGGCTACGGCTGCACCACCTGCATCGGCAACTCGGGCGACCTCACGCCCGAGATCAACGAGGCGATCAGCAAGAACGACCTGGTGTGCGCGGCGGTGCTTTCGGGCAACCGCAACTTCGAAGCGCGCATCCACCCGAACATCAAGGCCAACTTTCTTGCCTCGCCGCCTCTGGTGGTGGCCTACGCGATCGCCGGCACGGTGCAGCGCGACCTGATGACGGAGCCGGTCGGCAAAGGCACGGGGGGCCGCGACGTCTACCTCGGCGACATCTGGCCGAGCAGCGAGGAAGTGCATGCGCTCATGAAGTTCGCAATGGACGGCGAGGCCTTCAAGAAGAACTACGACAAGGTCAAGAGCGAGCCGGGCGAACTGTGGGAGCGGATCAAGGGCGTGAAGGGCAACGTCTACACCTGGCCCAAGAGCAGCTACATCGCCGAGCCGCCCTTCTTCCAGAACTTCACCATGCAGCCGGCGGCGCTCGAATCCGGCGTGCACGGCGCGCGCATCATGGGCCTGTTCGGCGACTCCATCACCACCGACCACATCTCGCCTGCGGGCTCCTTCAAGGAAACAACGCCGGCCGGAAAGTACCTGCTCGAGCGCGGCGTGCTCAAGGCCGACTTCAACAGCTACGGCTCGCGCCGCGGCAACCACGAAGTGATGATGCGCGGCACCTTCGCCAACGTGCGCATCAAGAACCTGATGCTGCCGGCCGAGGCCGACGGCTCGCGCGAAGAAGGCGGCTACACGTTGTACCAGGCGGACGGTCCGCTCAAAGGCCAGAAGCTGGCCATCTACGACGCCGCCATGAAATACATGGACGCCAGCGTGCCGACGGTCATCTTCGGTGGCGAGGAATACGGCACCGGCTCATCGCGCGACTGGGCGGCCAAGGGAACGCAGTTGCTCGGCATCAAGGCCGTCGTCGCCAAGAGCTTCGAGCGCATCCACCGCAGCAACCTCGTCGGCATGGGCGTGCTGCCGCTGCAGTTCAAGGCGGGCGACGGCTGGGAGAGCCTGGGCCTGACCGGCAGCGAAGTCATCGACATCGAACTGGGTGCACAGATCAAGCCGCAGACCGACGCCACGCTCGTCGTCCGGTGGGCCGATGGCAGCGAGCAGCGTGTGCCGCTCACCTTGCGCATCGACACGCCGATCGAAGTCGACTACTACAAGCACGGCGGCATCCTGCCTTTCGTTCTCCGGCAGCTGCTCGCTGCCTGAGAACTGCAGGCAAGAGCCTGCCCTCATGACGACCGCCGCGCTGGCGCGCGTCCGAGTTCTCCGGCAGCTGCTCGCTGCCTGAGCACGGCACGCCGGGGCCTGCTCGTCACTGACCGCCGCAGTTTGTCAGGGCTGCGGTCATTCGTTCTTCAGCGCAAGGCCGCATAGCGCTGTTCGTCGAATCCGACGATCACCTCGTCGCCGTTCTCCAGCACCGGCCGCCTGATCACACTCGGCTGGGCGTGCATCAGCGCCGCGGCAGTGGCGGCATCCACGACGCCGGCCTGCGCCGAGGTATCGAGCTTGCGCCAAGTCGTGCCCTGTCGATTGAGCAGTCGCTGCCATCCCGTCTCGGCGATCCACCGTGCCAGTGCCGCTTCGGGCACGCCGGCCTTCTTGAAGTCGTGGAAGCGGTAGGCGAGGCCCTGACCGTCGAGCCAGTTGCGCGCCTTTTTCACCGTGTCGCAGTTCTGCAGGCCGTACAGCGAAAGCATGGATTCAAAGAAAGCCGTTGCGGCTCTGGCAGGCCGGATCCATGTTGTGACCCAGTTCGGCCACCCGGTCGCTGGTGTCGAGACTGACCTGGAACCAGATGCAGAACGGCGTTTCGTAACGGTAGGACCAGAGCTGGTGCTGCTGGCGCGACAGGAACTGCACGTGCGAGGGACTGCCGATGCTGCGCAGCACCTCGGCCTTGCTCATGCCGATCTTCAACTCAAGGAAGTTCTGTTCGGTCAGCACCTGTTCCCACGCGATCAGCCGATCGTTGGCGTCGAAGTCGAGCATGTAGGTGTGTTTGCCGTACGGGCCTCGCGCGAACTCCAGCCGCACGCCGCCGTTCTCGCTGTCATAGCGTCCCGTGGGCGGGCCCAGCTGTTCGATGGCCTGCGCCGTACTGCTGCCCTGGGGAAGACCTTTCGGGCTGTAGCCGGCGCAGCCGGCAAGGACCATGACCGCGAGGGCAAGAGCCAAAGTTAGGCTGCGCGAGCCGTGCAAATGGCGGCGGGACGCGGGGGTGGCTTGGAAGTGCATCGATGAATTCTGCCCCTGTCGCGAAGCCTACTTGGCCGCGGGGCCGGGGCACGGCCAACCGCTTCGCGATTGAAGAGCCGCTCGAAACAGGGCCCAGCCGATTCCTTTCGGCATCCCGCGCGGTGGCCCGAAGACCCCAGCGGGGCGTCGCCGGTGGGCTACGCCGCTTCCCGCGCTCGGCAACGCCCGTAGCGCTCGTTCACCCGGTTGGCGAACCATGCGGTCGTGAGCTTGCGGGTGATCTTCGGGCTTTGCAGGCGGATGTTCGGCAGCATGGCGCGGGGCAGCGGCCGGCCCGGCGGGTCGGCCAGCGCGAACACGCGCTCGTAGAGCTGCGTTCGATCGAAGTCTTGCGTCGTGCCCTGCTCGAGAGCGCGGCGGATGGCCGCATCGCTCAGGTTCAGGTGTTTGCCGAGGACGCGTGTGGCCAGCTCCGTGCTGCCGGGCCTCTCCGCGCCCTCGGGGCCGTGCAGCACCAGATCGCCGTCGAGCGCCAGCGGAATGCCTGACGCTGTGCTGACCGCGTTCTGAAAGGCCGCATTGCGGCTGGCGTAGTGCCCGGCGTTGAAGTCAGCGAACCGGTAGAGGGGCGTGTTGTACGGCGCCGGGTAGTCGAGCAGATGGGCAATGCCGAAGTACATCCCGCCGCGCCGTGTGAACACCTCGCGGCGCAGGCTATCCCCCACCGGATACGGGTAGGCTTTGTCCGCCGCGTGCTGTTCGGCGAAAGCGATGCTCACCTGCATCGGCCCGCCGGTGCGCACCGGGTTCCAGCCGGCGAAGAGCCGCTGGCCCATCGGCACCATGCCGATGAAGTCCTCGAAGATCCGGCTCAGCTCGCCTTCCGTCCTGGCGGCATCGATGCGCTCGCTGTAGCTTTTGCCGTTGGGCGACGGCACGGCCAGCGCAGCACGCACGATCAGTTTGGGAACGCCCGCCCGCTCGGCTCGCCGGTCGATTTCGCGCCATGTGATCGCGGCGAGATTGGGGACGACCGGCAAGGCGCGAAAGCCCGACTCCTGCTCGGTGACCGCGATGACGGCACAGATGTTTTCCGGCGTGGGCGCGATCTCCATCGCGGCGAATGCGGCGTAAATGTCGGTGGCCCAGGCGGCTGGCTCGGGTGTGGCGGGCGGCAGCAGGCGGGTGATCAGCGCGCGACCGCGAGCAGGATCGAGGGGTGGCCCTGGGTCGGTCGTCTGCTGCGTCGCGCAGCCGGCCAGGACGGCCAGGCAGCCGGCGGCGAGCCACAGTGCCGGTCGGCGCCAGCGCGCCGCCTGCGCCACTCTGCGGCCGCTCGCTCTCGAATCGCCGGCACGGCACGGCATGCCGCTTCCCAATCCCGAGCCCCTCGGTGGATTCAGAAGGCCGCCACCGCGCCGTTGCTGCGCGGATCGAAACCGCCGACCAGCAGGCCGTTGGCTTCGCGGATCAGTGCGCCGGCATGGCCGACCGACTCGTCCCAGTCGGCCAGTGCCTCGACATCGTGGCCCATGGCCCTGAGGGCGGCGAAGGTCGTAGCCGGAAAGCGCGCCTCCAGCTTGAGGCTGTCGCTCGGTTGGCCCCAGGTGCGACCCAGCAACCAGCGCGGCATCTCGATGGCGGCCTGCGGTGCGATGCCGAAACGGTGGATGCGGCTGAAGACCGTCGCCTGCGTCTGCGGCTGACCGTCGCCTCCCATCGTGCCGTAGACCATCAGACGGCCGTCGTCCAGGCGGGCCATCGCGGGATTGAGCGTGTGGAACGGCCGCTTGCCAGGCGCCAGCGCGTTCACGTGCGCCGCATCGAGGCTGAAGCTGCAGCCGCGGTTTTGCCAGTTGATGCCCGAGCCGGGCAACACCAGTCCGGAGCCGAACTCGTGATAGATGCTCTGGATGAAGGAGACCGCCCGGCCTTCACCGTCGATGACGCCCATCCAGACCGTGTCGCCCGGGTCGGTCTTGCGGCCGAAGGGCGCTGCTTCGGTGAGGCTGATGCGCCCGGCCAGATCGTCCAGAAGATCGCCCTGCAGGAGCGAGCCGGGTGTCACCGACATGAAGGCCGGGTCGGTGACGTGTTTGTCTCGCAGCGCGAACGCCTGCTTGGTGGCTTCGACCTGCGCGTGCACGAACGCAGGCCCGAGAGGATCGCCGTCCCAGCCGGTGAGCCGCTGCATGATGCCCAGGATCATCAGCGACACGACCCCCTGCGACGGCGGCGTCATGTTGAACAGCGTGGCGCCGGGCACGCGCAGCGACAGGGGATCGACCCGTTTGGCATGGTGAGCCGCCAGATCGTCGTGCGTCAGCGGGCTGCCGAGTGTGGCCAGTTCGGCGGCGATTTCGCGCGCCAGTTCGCCGCGATAGAAGTCGTCCGTTCCGCGCGCCGCCAAGCGAGAAAGCGTGGCCGCCAGACGCGGCTGGCAAAACAGGCTGCCCGCCTGCGGCACTTGCCCGTTCACCAGAAACGTCTCCGAAAAGCCCGCGATCGGGTTCAGCTCGGCCCGCTTGGCCGTCGTGCAGGCCCACTGGCTGTGCGTCACGGGGATGCCTTCCCGCGCATACCAGATCGCATCCTCGAGCAGCCGCGACAGCGGCATCCGCCCGC
>NZ_JACDCU010000257.1 GCF_013817365.1 Methylibium sp.
GCAACGAAGTCGAGCGACTGTTCCGCCGACTCAAGGGCTATCGTCGCATCTTCTCTCGCTTCGAGAAGCTCGATGTGATGTTCCTCGGCTTCATCAGCTTCGCGCTGATCGCGGATGGACTGCGGTTGTGTTAACAGGTCCTAGTCGTGAGTTGAAATCCACAGACAAAATCTCTCGATGCTGAACAAGATGCAATCTGCGGACTTGGCCCACACGAATGATGGCAGCCCAGTCAGGTGAGACACGGATCGAAGGAGCATGAAGACCAACTATGTCCCGAACGAACTGACCCGCGGCAGCCAGCGCCCCGCTTTCTACCCTGCCGCGTTCCTGCCGGGCCGCGCTCAACATCGGCAGCCCCGACGGGCAGCGGATGCAGTGGCCGACGACGGCGCACTTGTGATGACACCGGGCGAGCACGACCTCGTGCGCACCGAGGCGCAGTGCGTCCTCGCGCTTGTCGGCCGATGTCGTGAACAACACGACATGGGCGCCCATCGCGGCATCGATCTTCACGCCCATGTGTGAACGACCACCCGCCGGTGAAGTGAATGTCGAAGTCGATGCGCGCAACGCCCTCACGGGCTGCACTTGTTGCTGTAGCCGCATGTCAGCCCGCCTTCGCAACCGCCGATCAGCGGGCCGTGACAGCACTCACCGCCTGGGTAGCCGCAGCTTAGGCATTTGCCTTTGAAGCAATGGTAGCCGGCGCCGCAGTCTTTATTTCGGCAGGCGTCGTCGCAATCGTCAGATATGGAAAAACCACCCCCGGTGCCGAGATCTCGATAAAAGCGGCAAATGCCTTGCTCGCACCGGGTGTGGGTGCTGCCGATGTTCGACGGGGCATACGTTGCGGGTGCGCACTGCTGGTCAACTGCGCAAGATTCGCAGGTCGCTCTGGGGAGCTTCTTGCACGTCCCGTCCAGGCATCCGGCGCCGGCGGCGCACGTGGCGTGCGGACTGCAGCAAAGTTGGTCGATTCCACCGCATGGGCTGCTGCATAAACCGTTGGCCATTCGCGTCAAGCCTGGGCCGCAGTTGCCATCGTCACAAGCCGGCTGGTCCTCTCCACCGCAGCTCGCGCATTTGCCGTTGACCGCGATTAGGTGATCGGCGCATTGAGGCGCATGGCCACAGGTTCGTTCTCCAAGCCCGCCGCAAGTCACACAGGTACCAGCGTTATAGCTCGAGGGCTCGAACTGACAAACCAGCCCTGGGCCGACACACGTGGCGACCGCGATCGACGGCTGAGGGCCGCAACAGGCGGAGCCGGCCGATTCTCCGCATCCCGCCACGCAGCGACGGGTGTTCTTGTCACAGACTCCGACCTCACACATGGGTTTCGTGGGCACCCACTGACCGGCGCTGTTGCGATAGAGCCTAGCTTGAGAGGCAACGGTATCGGGACCATCACAACACACCGAGCCCGTCGAACCGCAAGGGCTCTCGCAGAGGTTTGTTTCCGTGTTGCAGCCCAGGCCCGCGTTGCAATGCGAAGGCCCAATCACTCCGCCGCCCGGCGCCTTATAAGGACTGCAGCAGAGTTTTCCTTCACGACCGCACGCGAAGGGCTGCGATTTCGAAGCTGGCGCCGGGTCCTTTGCTTCGGCATCGAAAGCAAGCAAGCCAGCCGCTACGACAAACAGCAAGGCGAAAAAGCCCATGCAGCCGCCAAACGTAGAGCGCGTGGCACCACGTCGACTCGGATGCAAAGTCTTGAGCACAGCGATCTCCTTGAAGTTTGTCTTGGGCCGTCGACGCGGCACGCAACAAGCACTACTTAATACGTGGTGGTGCAGGAGGTTCTGCTTCGCTTGGAGCAACCGGACACGCGTCCTGCGCCAAGTTCAAATCAGGATCCACGTACATGTATGGCACGGGCCACAACGAGCGTCCGTGCAACGACGTGCTCTCAACGAAGAACATGATCTTCGTGGGGCCGAAGTGTCTGAACGGGCGTTGTTCGTTGCCGGCAGAGTCCACCCCTGAGACTTTTCCAGTCAAGCTGACGTAGTCGCCGACGGACACTGGTTGTGCTGATGCTCCTTCGTGGTCCTCTGGTGCCATGGATTTTCCGATGTGCCCGCCGGCGAAAGCACCGATTAGCACGATCGTGGCGGCGATCAAGGCTGCGAGAACCACCAGGAAAAGGCAGAAGACGATCGACGCACATCCGATCGCGGTGACGATCAGAAGAGCCGCCAAGACGCCCACAGGAACTCCGATGCCGGCACCGACGGTCGCACCCAGTCCGGCGCCGCACACTTTGCTCGATCGATAGAAGCAGTACACCAACGGGGATTGCAACACGTCATCGTTGCATTGCGCGTACAAGTCGGACCCAGGACGAAACCGAAGGCTCGGCCAGTAGACGCTTTTCAGAACGACATCTACGCGATCGTGTGCAGCGTTCCACGGCAACCAAAAATCGGCTGCGGTGTTGAAACTCGGTACCGCGTTTGCAACGATGCCCGCCCAACAGCGTGCGTCGCAACCTTCCCACCCGCAGTTGTCGTCCCGTGCACCCGAGACTGCACCGAATACAGCCATGGCAGCCACGAAAGCCGCCACCCCGGCAGATGCCCCGAGACCCAGCCCCCAAGCGGAGCTCTGTCCCGCCAAGTAGATGAGCATCGGAAGGACGACAAAGACAAATAGGTAGAAATGCGTGATGAAGCCGTACCAGAAGACAGCCCAGAAGTTGAAGCACTTGGGCTTATCCACGGCCCACCTCCTCAGTGGCAGCGCCTGCCCGCGCGTCATCCGGCTCGCGACAGGCCTGGCAGCCGAACCATCCAATGGCCCACCCCGAGAGAGCGCCGAAATAGGGCAAGGCCCAGCCCGGCACGCCCACGGCCGCAGCGACCAGGCACAATGCCGCCGTCATCAAGCTGCTGGTCAGCGCGGCAAGCAGCGGCACAGCGCGGCCTTTGCTTTTCACATACGTCAGAAAGCCCAGCGCACCAAAGCTCGCCAACTCAATGAGCAGCCAGCTCAGCAGGTAGTCGAGCGGGCTCATCTCGAAGCGCGGGTGGGCCAGCAAAGCGAGCGCTAAAAGCAATCCGTTAATCCAGCCGAGCACAAGCCCGGCTTGTGCACACGGCCTGATCGTTTCGTGCAGGCGGACGATAAATCGCAGCGCTTCCATCAGAGCACCAGATACGTAACGCCACCGACGAGCGAGTTACCCGGTCCAACGCCGATCACGGTGACCGCTCCCTCGGTCACGTTGGCTTGGACTGCGGGCGCCGTGGGTAATCTCGAAATCTCGATGTCGACCGATGCCTCGGCCCCGGGTTGAAGCGCAACCGAGCTCGGCGTCGCCGTGGCGCTGAGCGTGCCGTTGGCGACACAACGGAGTTGAATCACGGCGGCTTGCGCCGCGGGGTTTCGCACGCGCAACCGCGTTGTGACGCTTGCTACATTGAGGTTTATGAAAGCGAGCGCCTGAGAGCCGGCGTTGTTCGACCTATCGCTGTCTGTCGGATGCATCAGCGTGACATGAACGCCCGCTGACGCTTGCTTCCCGTACTTTTGCGGAACAGGAAATTCGATCACCGCGTGCGCGTTGGGACCTACGGAGCAAAACAAGGACGCAACGGGTTCACGAGGGGTTCCGATACCGAACTCGGACATCTCCGCCACCACCGCCACGTTGACGGCCGATGTGGTCGACGAGTGGTTGTGAACGCGAACCCATGCGACCGATTTGACGCCGGGCGTGTGCCGCGGGCGCCATTCAATGGCCGAGATGTCTGGGGTGTCCCAAGAGGGCAGCGTGCCTGCGAGATGCAACTTTTCTTGGCTATAGATGGCCGGATCGGGCAGCTCTGGCGGCTTGGGAAGCGCCACGCTCGTACACCGGCATGCGGGCGGCCGCGGCGGCTTCGGGCGGCACCACGCGGGGCGTTCAGACCTTGGATCGGACCGACGAACTTCCATGGAGACCTCCAAGGCCAGGGGTGCTGGCGCGTAGCCGATTACAACCCAGTCCTCCACACTTAACCAGACTCGAAACAGTTCGACGACGAGCCTTCTTCGGCGTGCGCATCAGCGGGAGCGTGCCGGGCTTCGTCGCCGGCTGGTAGCGTTCGCGCTGCTCACCTCCAGCTTCGGGCTCATGATCGCCGCACTGGGTCGCACGCCCGATGCCACGTGCGGACTGGCCATCCTGGCCACTCCGGTGATGGTGATGCTGGGCGGCGCCTGGGTGCCGTCGTTCATCTTCCCGACCTTGCTGCAGAAGGTGCCGATGTGGATGCCCACGCACTGGGCCGTCGATGGCCTCGACGCCATGACCTGGCGTGGACTGCCGCTGCAGGTCGCGCTGCTGCCCGTGGCGGCAATGCTGGGCTTCACGCTCCTGTTCCCGCCGTGGCGCTGGCGCGCTTCCAGTGGGAGGAGTAAGGAGCATGCGGGCTCGATGAGCTGGGGCTGCTGCCTGTGTGTGCCTGCCTCTGTGTGGCCAACTCGCGGCCTCCTCCAGCTTGGGGATTTCGAAACGGGGTGCCAGGTACCTGCCTGTCGCCAGCGGCAGGAACTGGCCGACAGTGTGAGTACGCGGCGGCGCCAAGAAGCTGACAGCCGCCCAGCCGGATGACCCAGGTGCCGGGCGAGGGCCGGCCCGCCGTATTGGGTTGTACCGCCCGACAGGCTGGTCTCGTCTGTCGGGCGGCAGGTACTGCGCAGTGATCAGATCTCTGTCTGCTCGGAGATCTCCAAGGCATCATCCACCTCGATGCCAAGGTACCTGACCGTCGACTCAAGTTTGCGATGGCCGAGCAGCAGCTGCACGGCCCGCAGGTTCTTCGTGCGCCGGTAGATCAGCGTCGCCTTCGTTCGCCTCATCGAGTGCGTGCCGTAGTCTGCCGGGTCAAGATCCAGTTCCTCGACCCAGTGTTCCAGGATTCGGGCGTACTGCCTGGTTCCCAAATGGGGCGAGTCGTGGATGCGGCTCGGGAACACAAAGTCGTCCGCCTTCAGCCCGGCCTGTTTGATCCATTTCTGGACAGCGTCTCGGGTCGCCGGCGTGATCTCGAACTGAACGGGGCGCTGGGTCTTGTGCTGCATGACCATCGCGCGAGATGCCACCTGGTCGCCGTGGCAGATGTCCCGGACCTTCAGGCCGACCAGGTCGCAGCCGCGGAGCTTGCTGTCGATTCGGCGGCTGTCTGGAAGGCCGCGCCACCGCCGATCCGATATGTCACGGACCTCCAAGATTCCCGGGGCGAATCATTTCTGCGCCACATGGGAGGAGTGATCGATCGGCCGAAGCGAAGCTGGCGCGTCGCTTGTTGCGGATCACGGGCACGATCCAAGTCGCGCTGCAGAATAAGTTCGGGACCCTGCGGCTCGTCGGGCGAGAGTACCGCCTCGATGCGCCTGTTGAAGTCGGTCCAGGTGGCTTCGGCCTCGACGCTGGCATCACTGGGAAAGAAGTCGATCGAGCGCGCCGCGTCGTACTCGCGCTGCAGCCGGGTCAGTTCGGAGACCGCGAGCGACGCCAGGGCACGATTGACGGCCTTCCAAGCATCGCGTAGATCGGCGTCGTTGTCGCTGTTGTCGAACAGTATCCGGTATGCAGCGGAGTCTTGCGCCGAGAGGGGCTGCACGTTCATCAGCTAGGCACTACCGCCTTCGCGAGTGCACTTGTCTGCGAGTTCCTGCAGAGCCTGCTCGAGCTCTAAGGCAGCAGGTAGGCGCCGTCGCGCAATGCCATGCAGCCGAGCGATTTGAGCGCACGCCAGATGCGCACCCGCGCGGTGGCACTCGGCGTGGGCAGCGAAACGACGAGTTAGAAGCCAGCCCGCAGGGCTTGCCCGGTCTATCACGGTCGGGCCCACGAGCCTCGTTTCCTCCCCGCTACTTCACCGCCCGCTGGTAAGCGTGGCCTCAAGGCCCTCTTGACCGAGAAGCTGGGAGGGGACTACAGCAGGTCGCTTTCGCCGTCGTTGACCTCGTCGATGAACACGTCATTCGACCAAGCCAAGCCGATGGCCTTGTCCA
>NZ_JACDCU010000258.1 GCF_013817365.1 Methylibium sp.
GTCAACCGCCTGGCCAACGCCCTTGCGCAGCGGCTGAGCGGTCGTGCGGTGCAGCTCGCCTGAGCGACGGCTCTGCGATGCTGGCCCGCCTGCAGCGGTTTATGGTTGCTTCGATCGTGCTGGCGGCGCTCGCCTGGTTGGCGGGCGTCTGGGCGCTCGGGCACCCGTGGCTCGCCGTGGCGGGCTCCCTCTTCGTTCTTCTCGGCTACACGCTGGTGCTCGGCATCGAGTTCGTCATGCTTGCCTTCTTGCACCGAGACGACCCGACACCGCGCGCCAGCCCGTGGCAATTGCTGCGGGCCTGGTTCGGTGAATGCATCGTTGCGGCCCGGGTGTTCGGCTGGCGCCAGCCGTTCCGCTCTCGGGCGCTGCCCGATGTGCCGGGCCGCCCCGGCGTGCGCGGCATCGTGTTCGTGCACGGCTATCTGTGCAACCGCGGGCTTTGGAACCCGTGGCTGAAGCGCTGCGCCGCCGTCCGGCAGCCGTGCATTGCGGTGAGTCTCGAGCCGGTTTTCAGCGAACTCGACGCCTATGTGCAGGCCGTCGATCGTGCGGTGGAAAAACTGGAACGCGAAACCGGTTCAGCCCCGCTGTTGGTGTGCCACAGCATGGGCGGCCTGGTGGCTCGCGCTTGGCTGGGCAGCGCCGCGGATGCAGACTCGCGGGTTCACCATGTGTTCACGATCGGCACGCCTCATCAGGGCACCTGGCTGGCGCAGCTCAGCCGCACGGACAATGCACGGCACATGCGTCAGTCCTGCGATTGGCTGTGCCAGCTCGCGCAGCGCGAGCCGGCCAACCGGGCCGCCAACTTCACCTGCTTCTACGGGCATGCCGACAACATCGTGATCCCGCCCGCGGCCGCCATCCTGCCCGGTGCGGCGAGTCGCCACCTGTGCCATACCGCTCATGTGGCGATGGCGTTTCACACGGAAGTGATCAGCGAGGTTTCGCGCTGGCTAGATGCCGACGGCTCGCTCTCACGAGCGGCCGATTGACGCGCGAGCGCCCAAGCCAGCGAAATCAGACAAGCAGCCTGCTGCTAGGTGGTGCAGCGCGTGGCCGCTGATGACGCCGCCGCTGGCTGCCCAGATGGGCAGATCGGCCCAGTCAATGAACTCGGCCGACGCAAAAGGCAGCTGCAGCAACACGCTCCAGCCGTTCGTCAACTCGAGCGGTGTGCGCGAGTCGGTCAGACGGTGCTCGTCGGCAATGGCAGTCACGGGACCTAGGGCCAGCATGCCGACGACGCTGGCGAAGACCATCGCTCCCAGCAGGGCCAGCGCACAGCGGGTCGAGAGCTGCTTCGAAATCCGGGCGGCGCTTGGCGGTGTCCACCCGTTCGAGTTTGAGCCGTTGCACGAACCGGCGCATCCTTCCTGCGGGGGAGTTTCGAGAAGGACGGTGCATGGGCCGGTGCGGCCGAAGTGGCAGCGTGACCCCACGGCGCGGCACGAAGCGCTTGCGCAGCCCGCGTACAAGCCTGCTGCCGTTCAAGCCGCCGGGGCGAACTCCTTCTCACCCGTCGCCGAGCGGGGCTCGTTCGCCCTGGTCGTAAGTCACCGGAGCGACGCCCTGGTTGACGGCCTTGTCCGACGCGCCGGTATTAGGGTTCATGGCTTGTCGATGGCGAGCGCGCCGCGCCGCTCTGGTCGAGTTTGATCGCCGCCCTACGGCCGCCGCCCTTGGCAGCAATGCAGCTACATCGCTTGCAGGCTCAATGCGCCGGCAAGGCTTCGTCCACGCCCAACACTCGCCCCGTTTCGCCAGCGTCGTAGCCGACCAGCGAGGCCACCGAGGAGCGGTAGCGCGGTGATTGCATCAGCGCCAGCGCCTGCTTCATCAGGGGCTGCTGCAGCACGGCAGTAGGGACCGCCAAGTAATAACGCTCGCGCAACAACGGCAGGAAATGCAGGCCGAAGCGCTGCGCCGCCGTCTGCACGCCAACGCCCACATCGGCCATGCCGCTGGCGATGTAGGCCGCCACCGCGGCATGCGTGAACTCGGCGGTGGCGTAGCCGTTGATCTCGCCCGGCGCAATGGCCTGCTTGGCCAGCATCAGCTCCGTCAGCATGCGCGTGCCCGAGCCCTCGGGCCGGTTCACGAAGCGCACGTCGGCGCGTTTCAGATCGGCCAGCGAGCCGATCTTCAGCGGGTTTCCGGGGGCCACGAACAGGCCTTGCGAGCGCACTGCAAGATGCACCAGGCTGTGATCATTCGAGCGCAACCACTGCCGGTACCGGCGAGCCGCCGGGACCGCGAACTCGCCGATCGGCACATGAAAGCCGGCCAGGTCGCATTCGCCGCGCGCGAGCGCCGCAACCGACTCGATGCTGTTGCGGTAGCGGAGCTCGACGGGAATTTTCGCGGCCTCGAGCTGCTCGATCAGGCCGGCCACCGCGTAGCCGTGGCTGGCATGCAGCCGCAGCGCAACCGGCGCACGCGCCACCTGCGGCAGGGTGCGCTCTAGTTCATGTTCCAGCTCGGAGGCGAGCGACGAGAGCATCGGCGAAAGCCGCGCGGCGATGCGCCGGTCGGCCCAGATCAGCTTTTCGGCCAGCGGGGTCAAGGTGGAGCCACGGCCGCGACCGGCGTCCACCAGCGCATGACCGAACAGCGCCTCGGCGCGCTTGACCTGACCCCAGGCATGGCGATAGGAAAGCCCGGTGCTGCGCGCGGCTTGCGCAATTGCGCCACTCTCTTGAATGGCGGCCAGCAGCGCGAGCAGCGCCGTGGTGTCGACCGCGTCTTCGGCGTTGTGTGAAACGCCCCAGTGGGGCGTGATTTGTATACGCATCATCCGGCTGCCTCGTGCATATATTTTTTCAGCCATTGCGCTATCGTGGAGCAATCAGACGGTAGGGCGGCATATGTGTCCATTTGAGCATAGGCTGGCCGCCTGAAGCCCGAGGAATTGCCCGACCATGAACGCATCCGTGATCCCGATCCAAGCACTGCGCGACCCTGCCCGTCAGCTTCGCCGCAGTTCCGGCGAGCGGCCGGTCGACGCGCAGGCGCTGGCAGCGGTGAAAGCCTTGCTGGCGCAGCAGCCCTTGCGGCGCGATTTGCTCATCGAGCACCTGCACGCCATCAACGATCGCTACGGCCAGTTGCGCACCGATCACCTAGCGGCGCTCGCGCACTTGCTCAAGCTCTCGCAGGTGGAAGTGTATGAAGTCGCGAGCTTTTACCACCACTTCGACGTGGTTCGGCCCGATGCCGCCGGCGCTTTCGAGGCCCCGTCCGCGCTGACGGTGCGGGTGTGCGACGGCATCGCCTGCGAGCTGGCCGGCGCGCAGGATCTGCTGGCGCGGCTGCCGGCCCTGCTGGGCACCGAAGTGCGAGTGATTGCTGCGCCCTGCATCGGCCGCTGCGAGCAGGCGCCGGCGGCGGTGGTGCATCAGCATCCCCTGGCTCATGCCACGCTCGAGTCCGTGCAAGCCGCGGTGAAGGCCGGGGCGACGACCCACGAGCCTGCGCCCTACACCGGTCTGGCGAACTACCGCGAAGCCGGCGGCTATCGCACGCTGAGCGAATGCCTGTCGGGAGAGCGCTCGCTCGAGTCGGTGCTGCAGACCATGGAAAGCTCGGGCTTGCGCGGCCTCGGCGGCGCGGGCTTTCCGGCCGGGCGCAAGTGGCGCATCGTTCGCGGGCAGCCGGCTCCCCGGCTGATGGCGGTCAACATCGACGAGGGCGAGCCCGGCACCTTCAAGGACCGGCATTACCTCGAGCGCGACCCGCACCGGTTCATCGAAGGCATGCTGATCGCCGCCTGGGCGGTCGGCGTGGACGCCGTTTACGTCTATCTGCGTGACGAGTATCACGGCTGTCGGGCACTCCTCGAAACTGAACTGGCTGCGCTGAAAGCGAACCCGCCGATGCAGGGCATGCCGGTCATCGAGCTGCGCCGCGGGGCCGGCGCCTACATCTGCGGCGAAGAGTCCGCGATGATCGAATCGATCGAAGGCAAGCGCGGCATGCCGCGCCTGCGCCCGCCCTATGTGGCGCAGGTGGGCCTGTTCGGCCGGCCCACGCTCGAACACAACTTCGAGACGCTGTACTGGGTGCGCGACATCCTCGAAAAAGGCGGCGACTGGTTCGCCGGCCAGGGCCGCCACGGCCGCAAGGGTTTGCGCTCGTTCTCTGTGTCGGGCCGCGTGGCCAAGCCGGGCGTGCATCTGGCGCCGGCCGGCATCACATTGCGCGAACTGGTCGATGAGTACTGCGGCGGCATGCTGAGCGGCCACGAGCTCTATGCCTATTTGCCGGGCGGCGCCTCGGGCGGCATCCTGCCGGAAGCGCTGGCCGACGTGCCGCTCGATTTCGACACCCTGCAAGCGCACGGCTGCTTCATCGGCTCGGCCGCGGTGGTGGTGCTGTCGAAGCACGACCGCGCGACGGATGCCGCACGCAACCTGATGAGTTTTTTCGAGCACGAGAGTTGCGGCCAGTGCACACCGTGCCGTTCCGGCACCGCGAAGGTCCGCGAGCTGATCGCGAGCGACCGTTGGGATCTCGGCCTGATCGCCGAGCTCTCGCAAGTGATGCGTGACGCCTCGATCTGCGGCCTTGGTCAGGCCGCCCCGAACCCGGTCGACTGCGTCGTCAAGTATTTTCCCCACGAGCTGGCTTCCTGACCCGGGAAGCGCTCGGCACGGCAGTACCCCTGCCTTACCGGAGACCCCATGAACGCCCCTCTGATCTCACGACTGCTCGCACCCCAAGTGGCGACGGTGGAACTCACGCTCGACGGCCGCACGGTGACCGCGCGCGCCGACGAAACGATCTGGACCGTCGCCAAGCGCGAGGGCACGACGATCCCGCACCTGTGTCACAACGACCAGTTCGTGCCGGCCGGCAACTGCCGCGCGTGCATGGTCGAGGTCGATGGCGAGCGCACGCTGGCCGCCTCGTGCTGCCGCAGTGTGGCGGCGGGCATGAAGGTGCAGACCGAAAGTTCGCGTGCCGTTGCCGCGCGCAAGATGGTGCTCGAGCTGCTGATGAGCGACGCCGGCGCGACCACCGACGAATACACGAATGACTCGGAGCTGAGCCGCTGGGCAAAGACGGCGGGCGCTCCCGCCGGCCGGCTGCCGCAGCGCGAGCGCAGCTATGCAGCGCCCGACCTGTCGCACCCCGCCATCGCGGTCAACCTCGACGCCTGCATTCAGTGCACGCGTTGCATTCGCGCCTGCCGCGACGAACAGGGAAACGACGTGATCGGCCTGGCCTTTCGCGGCCCGCAGGCGCAGATCACCTTCGACGCGCTCACGCCGCTGGGCGAGTCGAGCTGCGTGGCCTGCGGCGAGTGCGTGCAGGCCTGCCCGACCGGCGCGTTGATGCCGGCCAAGGGCGTGGGCCTGCTCGAGGTGACGAAGAAGGTCGACTCGGTTTGCCCGTATTGCGGCGTCGGCTGTCAGCTCACCTGGAACGTCGGCCCGAACGAGAAGGGGGAAGAGCGCATCCACTTCGTCACCGGCCGCGACGGCCCGGCCAACCACGGGCGGCTGTGCGTCAAGGGCCGCTACGGCGTTGATTACATCCACAACCCGAAGCGCCTGACGCGCCCGCTGGTACGCCGGGAAGGCGTGGCCAAGGACCCGGCGGACATCGAGCGCGTCAAGCGCGGCGAGCTGCCGATCGGAAACCTGTTCCGCGAAGCGAGCTGGGAAGAGGCGCTCGATCTGGCCGCCGGCGGCCTGGCCCGCATCCGCGACGCTGCGGGCGCCGGATCGCAATCGGCGCTGGCCGGCTTCGGCTCGGCCAAGGGGAGCAACGAAGAGGCCTACCTGTTCCAGAAACTCGTGCGCCAGGCGATGCAAAGCTCGCACGTGGACCACTGCACACGTCTGTGCCACGCCAGCTCGGTCGCGGCGCTGCTCGAAGGCATCGGCTCCGGCGCGGTGAGCAACCCGGTGGCCGACGTGGCCGAGGCCGAGCTCATCTTCCTGATCGGCGCCAACCCGACCGTCAACCACCCGGTGGC
>NZ_JACDCU010000259.1 GCF_013817365.1 Methylibium sp.
GCCGCTCGATCACTCGCCCTGGCACCTACACCGGCTTCTTTCCGCTCGATGACAATCGCGCCTGGGAGAAGAACGCGGCCACGCTGCGGCAGCTGCACGCGCTGCGCGAGCGGGTCCGTGTTCTGGAACGCGAAGCAAAGCCGGACAGCGCCGATGCCGGTGCACCGCACAACGACGAAGACAGCGGCCGACGCCGGCCCGGCTCGAAACAAGAACCATGATGGACATCCACCAGATCCTCGAGAAACTGCCGCACCGCTACCCGATCCTGCTGGTGGATCGCGTGCTCGAGCTCGAGCCGGGCAAGCGCATCCGGGCGCTCAAGAACGTGTCGATCAACGAGCCTTACTTCGTCGGCCACTTCCCGCACCGCCCCGTCATGCCGGGCGTGCTGATGCTCGAAGCGCTGGCGCAGGCCGCCGCGTTGCTGAGCTTCGCCGACGACAAGCTGCAGAGCGACAAGAACTCGGTCATCTACTTCGTGGGCATCGACGGCGCGCGCTTCAAGCGGCCCGTGGAGCCGGGCGATCAGTTGATCCTCGACGTCGCGGTCGATCGCATCAAGGGCGGCATCCACAAGTTCAGTGCACGCGCCAGCGTGGCCGGCGAGCTGGCCTGCCAGGCCGAACTGATGTGCACCATGCGCTCGGTCGGTGGCGCCGCCACGCCGGTCTGAGCGTTCGGCCGCGATGAGTCGCATCCATCCGACGGCGATCGTCGATGCGCAGGCCGAGCTTGCCGCCGACGTGCAGGTCGGCCCCTACGCGGTGGTCGGGCCGCACGTGCGCATCGGCTCCGGCAGCAGCATCGGGCCGCACTGCGTCGTCGAAGGCCATACGTCGATCGGCTCTGAGAACCGCATCTGGCAGTTCTGCTCGATCGGCGCCGCGCCTCAAGACAAGAAGTACGCGGGCGAGCCGACGCACCTCTCGATCGGCGACCGCAACACCATCCGCGAGTTCTGCACCTTCAACTGCGGCACGGTGCAAGACAGCGGCTGCACGCGCGTCGGCGACGACAACTGGATCATGGCTTACGTTCACCTCGCCCACGACGTGCAACTCGGCAGCCAGTGCATCCTCGCCAACAATGCCACCCTGGCCGGCCATGTGCAGGTGGGCGACTGGGTCATCGTCGGCGGGCTGACGGGCGTGCACCAGTTCGTCAAGATCGGCGCGCATGCGATGGCGGGTTTTCAGACCGCGCTGTCGCAGGACGTGCCGCCGTTCATGATGGTCGACGGCAACCCGGCCAAGGCGCACGGCTTCAACGTCGAAGGCTTGCGCCGGCGCGGCTTCGGGCCCGAGCGGATCGCCCAGATCAAGCAGATGCACCGGCTCCTCTACCGCAATGGCCTGACGTTCGAAGAGGCGAAGGCGCAGATCGGCGACTTGCGAGGGCAGGTCGAAGGCGGCGACCTGGATGTGGAGCTGATGTCCGGCTTCCTGAGCGCATCCACTCGCGGCATCGTCCGTTAGGACGCGCAGCGAATGCAGTTCGGCATGGTCGCCGGTGAGGCTTCGGGGGATCTGCTCGCCGGTTTGCTGATGGGCGGCCTGAAGGCGCGCTGGCCCGCGCTGGCCGCAGCAGGCATCGGCGGCCCGCGCATGACCGCGCAGGGCTTCGAGGCCTGGTGGCCGAGCGAGCGGCTCGCCGTGCACGGTTATGCCGAGGCCTTGCTGGTCTACCGCCAACTCGTGGCTGTGCGCAAGCAGCTCGGCGATCGCCTGCTACAAGCGCGGCCCGCGGCCTTCATCGGCATCGATGCTCCGGACTTCAATCTCGGCCTCGAAGCGCGTCTCAAGGTCGCCCGCTTGAAGACGGTGCACTTCGTCTGCCCGTCGATCTGGGCTTGGCGCGGCGAACGCGTGCACAAGCTGGCCGCTTCCGCCGATCACGTGCTGTGCCTCTTTCCGTTCGAGCCGGCTTTGCTGGCCAAGGCCGGCGTGCCGGCGAGCTATGTCGGTCATCCGCTGGCCGATGCGATTCCCGTGGAGGTGCCGCGCCACGCCGCCCGCGTCGCTTTGGGTTTGAGCGAGCGCAATGTCGTCGTCGCGGTGCTGCCGGGCAGCCGGCGCAGCGAGATTCGCCACATCGCGCCGAGCTTCCTGCGCGCCGCCCAACAGCTGCGGGCCGCGCGCCCCGACCTGCGCTGCGTACTGCCGATCGCTCCCGGAATGCGGCCGCAGATCGAGGCGCTCGTCGCCGAGGCCGGTGCCGCCGATGCGGTGCAGCTCGTCGACGGCCGCTCGCATGAGGTGCTGGCGGCCTGCGACGCCGCCATGGTGGCCAGCGGCACGGCCACCCTGGAGGCCGCGCTGTTCAAGCGGCCGATGGTCATCGGCTACCGGCTGCACTGGCTGAACTGGCAGTTGATGCGCCGCATGCGCTACCAGCCCTGGGTCGGCCTGCCCAACGTGCTGGCGAACGAGTTCGTCGTGCCCGAGTTGCTGCAGGACGCGCTGACACCCGAGGCGCTGGCCGCTGCAGTCCTGCGCTGGCTCGACGACCCCGCGTCGGGCGAGCGCGTTGCCGAGCGTTTCCATGAACTCCACTCGAGCCTGAGGCGCGATACCGCGCGGGCCGCCACCGATGCGATCGCGCAAGTCATCGGCTCCTGAGCCCGGGCCGCGAGGCAGCAAGGCGGCTGTGCCCGAGCAGTTGGGGCTCATGCTGTCCTGGAACACGCGTGGCCTGATGGCCGGCGTGGACGAAGCCGGCCGCGGCCCGCTGGCCGGCCCCGTGGTCGCCGCCGCGGTGATCCTCGACCACGCCCAGCCGATCTACGGCCTCGCTGACTCCAAGGTGCTGAGCGAGCGTCAACGCGAGCGACTGTTCGATGAGATCCGCGCCAAGGCGCTGTGCTGCAGCGTCGCGCAGGCCAGCGTCGAGGAGATCGACGCCATCAACATTCTGCAGGCCACTCTGCTGGCCATGCGCCGCGCCGTCGATGGCCTGCGCCTGATCCCGAAGCAGGTGCTGGTCGACGGCAACCGGCTGCCGGTGCTGCGCATGCCGGCCGAGGCGGTGATCGGCGGCGATGCGAAGGTGGCGGCGATTTCGGCCGCTTCCATCCTTGCCAAGGTGCATCGCGACCGGCTGTGTCTGGAGCTGCACGAGGCGCATCCGCAGTACGGGTTCGCCGAGCACAAGGGCTATTGCACGCCCGGGCATCTGGCGGCCTTGCGTGCGCATGGCGCCTGCCATGTGCACCGCCGCAGCTTTGCGCCGGTGCGCGAGGCGCTTGCCGGCATGTGGGGCGACGCCGCCGGGCTGCTGCCGTGAGCCGCGAGCCGGTTTTCGTCAGCTCGCGTGACAACCCGCTGCTGACCAGACTGCGCAAACTGATCCGCGATCCGGGCGGCTACCGCAAGCTCGGGCAGGTGTGGCTGGAGGGCGAGCACTTGTGCGCGGCCTGTGCCGCACGAGGCCCGGTGCCGACGCAGGCGGTGCTGAGCGCGGCCGGCTGGGTCGATGCAAGTTTGCGAGCCTTGGCCTTGCGGGCGCCGCGGATCACCGTGTTGAGCGAGGCTCTCTTCGCCGGGCTCAGCCCGCTCGAATCACAGGCGCGCATCGGCTTCGTGATCGAGCGGCCTGCCGAAGCCGCCGTGCGGGGCGGCCTGGCCAGTGTGGTGCTCGACCGTCTGCAGGACGCCGGCAACGTGGGCAGCGTGCTGCGCAGTGCGGCTGCGCTCGGCGTGGCGCAGGTCGTGGCCCTCGCGGGTACCGCGGCGCTGTGGTCGCCGAAGGTGCTGCGCGCCGGCATGGGGGCGCATTTCGCACTGCGGCTGGTGGAGAGTGCGAACGTGGGCGATCTCGATGCGCTGGCTGTGCCGCTGGTTGCCACCAGCTCGCATGGCGAGCGCTCGATCGCCGAGGGTGCGCTGCCCGAGCCTTGCGCCTGGGTGTTCGGCCATGAGGGGCAGGGCGTCGATGCCACGCTGCTGGCGCGCTGTGCCCAGACGCGACGCATTCCCCAGCCCGGCGGCGAAGAGTCGCTCAATGTGGCGGCGGCTGCGGCGATCTGCCTGTACGAATCTCTGCGTCAGCGCGGCGCTTGAGTTGCGATCGGGCTGCACTGGGTTACGCAGCGCGTAGTGCGCGACACTCAGGGAACGATAAAGCAATACGGCGAGGACGCGGGAACGCGAGGCGCGGAACGCGAGCTTCGGCTGCCACGCGCGTACGACGCTCCGACGCTCAATGAAAGTCGCGCGAGCTCGTGCCCAGCTTGCCGAGCCACGGCGTCACATCGACCAGCCGCTGCGCCACCAGATGCATCACGCCTTCGGGCGACTTCTGCCATTGCCCCGCAACGGCGAGCAGCCTGGAAGCCAGCAGCGCCTGACGGTTGCGCTCGCGCAAATGCTTCGAGACGATCACATTGACCGAGCCGGTCTCGTCCTCGAGCGTCACGAAGATCGTGCCCTTGGCGGTTTCCGGCTGCTGGCGCATGACGACGATGCCGCAGGCCCAGGCGCTGGCGCCGTTGCGAAGGGCGGTCAGCTCGTCGGCGCTGCGCACGTGCCGCGCTGACAGGCGAGGGCGCAGCAAGGCAAGGGGATGGCGTCGCAGCGTCAAGCCGGTGGCGGCGTAGTCGAGCGTGATTTCATCGCCTTCGGGCGCCGGGGGCAAGGCCAGGGCCTCTTCGCGCTGCGGTGCGTCGGCCAGAAGCGCGTGATGGCGTTGCTGGCCGGTCGCCACCCAGGTTTGCTGTCGGCGGTGGCCGGCCAGACCGATCAGCGCGTCGGCGCGGGCGAGCTGCTGCAGCTCTTGAGGATCGAGCGCGGCGCGGCGGGCCAGATCGTCGATGCTGTCGAAGGGCGCTTCGTTGCGTGCATTCATCAAGCGCTCGGCGGCAAGTTCGTTGAAGCCCGACACCCTGCGCAGGCCCAGGCGCACCGCGGGCTGAGGAATGCGCGAATCCGGCAGCCCGCGGTCGGGCGCACGCCGCTCGAGCGTGCAGTCCCAGTCGCTGTGCAGCACATCGACGGCCTTGACCTCGATCCCATGCCGCTTCGCGTCCTGCACCAACTGCGATGGCGAGTAAAAGCCCATCGGCTGCGAGTTGATCAGGGCGGCCAAAAAAATTGCCGGCTCGTGGCACTTGATCCAGGCGCTCAGGTAGGCGAGCAGGGCGAAGCTGAAGGCATGGCTTTCCGGAAAGCCGTAGTCGCCGAAGCCCTTGATCTGCTCGAAGATCGCCTCGGCGAAACCGCGGTCGTAGTCGTTGCGAACCATCCCTTCGATGATGTCGCGATACCGTTTCACATCGCCGGTGCGCCGCCACGCTGCCATGGCCCGCCGCAGCTTGTCGGCCTGGCCGCCGCTGAAGCCGGCGGCGATCATGCAGATTTGCATTACCTGTTCCTGGAAGATCGGCACCCCCAGGGTGCGCTTCAGGGCCACGTCGAGCTCCGGCTTGGGGGACGCTGAAGGCTCCAGACCCTGTCGCCGCCGAAGGTAGGGATGCACCATGCCGCCCTGGATGGGCCCCGGCCGAACGATCGCAACTTCGACCACGAGGTCGTAGAGCCGGGCCGGTTTGAGCCGGGGCAGCATGCTTTGCTGGGCCCTGCTCTCGATCTGGAAGACGCCGACCGTATCGGCCTGCTGAATCATGTCGTAGGTCATGCCGTCTTCGCGGGGAATGTCTTCCATTCGCCAGGCATGGCTCGGCAAACCGGCAACGCCTGCAACAGGCCCGCGAAGCAATGTCATCAGATCGAGCGAGCGCTTGAGCACGCTGAGCATGCCCAGCGCCAGCACATCGACCTTGAGCAGGCCGAGCGATTCGAGATCGTCCTTGTCCCACTGGATCACGCGCCGGCCTTCCATCGCCGCGTTTTCGATCGGCACCAGCCGCGTGAGTTCGTCGCGCGCGATGACGAAGCCGCCGACGTGTTGCGACAGGTGGCGCGGAAAACCAACCAGCATGGAGGTGAGTTCAAGCC
>NZ_JACDCU010000260.1 GCF_013817365.1 Methylibium sp.
TCTGCGCGGCGAAGTAGGCGGCGAGCGCGGTGATCTGCGCGTCGCTGTAGCCCTTGGCGATCTGGTGCATCACCGTCGCCGGGCGCTTGCCGTCGCGAAAGGCGCGCATCTGCTCGGCGGAGTAGGCAGCGTCCAGGCCGGCGAGGCGTGGCATCGCGCCGCCTGGGGCGGCCTTGCCCTGCGTGCCGTGGCAGGCGGCGCAGGTCGCGGCCAGGCTGGCCAGCCTGATGGCCTCGGCGTCCTGGGCCTGTGCCGGGCCGACGGCCCAGGCGAGCAGCGCAGCCAGCGCGATTGATGTCCTTGTTGTTCGAGTCACGGTGGTCTCCGGCGTTGGATCGACGCATGGTGCCAAGCCGCAGGCGCGTTGGCAAATAGCCGCTGCTGCCACGGCGCTGCTTCGTGGCTTGTACGGAGCCGCGGGGACCATGCCTTTATCGGCAATGGCCGAATCGAACTCAAAAGGGAAATCTGAATTAGTCTTCTTCGAGCGCGAACGCGTTCTGGCCGCCGAGCGGGCTTGCGGGGCCGTGGCGAGCCGGCCCGGACTCGGAAGACTTGTGCGAGAAGCCGACCGCCGGTCAGCCTAGGATCGCGCTGCGGGACCGACACGACGAGGAGAGCGCATGGACACCATCGACCTGGAGCAATGGCTGGCCGCGGCACCGAGGCCGCTCGCCGAGCTGTTGCGGCAATTGGCGGGTGCCTGTGCCCGGATCGCGCGGACCGTGACGCGCGGCGCCCCCGAGGTTCTGGCGAGCGAGGCCGATGCGTCGATGCGCGCCGCACTGGCCGGCTTCCCGCATGTCGCCGGCTGGGCCAGCGGCCCGCAGTGCCGCGCCACCGTCTCGCCCGAGCACGGCAGCGGGGGCGCCTACCTGGTGATGTTCGAGCCGCTCGACGGCGCGGCCGAGCTTGCCGGCAACGGACCGCTCGGCAGCGTCTTCTCGGTGCTGCCGCATCTGTTTCGCGGTACGCCGGCCAGCGACGCCGCCTTCATGCAACCCGGCCGGCGCCTGCTGGCCGCCGGCTATGCGCTCTACGGGCCACAGACGGTGTTGGTGTTGTCTATCGGGCAGGGCGTGCACGTGTTCACCCTCGATGGCGAGGACCGCAGCGAGGCCGGCCGCTGGCGGCTGACCCGCACGGCGGTCCAAGTCCCGGCGGCGAGCACCGACTTCGCAATCGACTTCGCGATGCAGCGCTTCTGGGAAAAGCCCGTGCAGCGCTACGTGGGCGAATGCCTGGCCGGCAGCACCGGGCCCCGTGGACGCGACTTCGCCATGGGCTGGACCACGAGCCTGGCCGCCGAGGTTCACCGCATCGTCGGTCGTGGCGGCGTCTTCCTCGCGCCGCGCGACTGCAAGCCGCCCTACCGGCCCGGCCCCTTGCGCCTGATGGTCGAGGCTGCACCGATGGCCTGGCTGATGGAGCAGGCGGGCGCCGGCGCCACCAACGGCACCAGCGCGCTGCTCGACCTGGTGCCCGATGCGCTCCACCAGAAGGTGCCGGTGATCCTCGGCTCGCGCGACGAGGTCGAGCGCATCACGGCCTACCACGCCGATCCGAGCGAGAACGTGTCCTGGCAGTTGTTCAAGACGCGTTCGCTGTTCGTGCCGTCGCGCCTGTAGAGCGGCCATGAGCACAAAGCACCCGGTCATCGCCGTCACCGGCTCCAGCGGCGCCGGCACGAGCACCGTCAAAGGCATCTTCGACAATATCTTCCGGCGCGAAGGCGTGCGCGCCGCGCTCATCGAAGGCGACGCCTTCCACCGCTACGCGCGCGACGAGATGGACGCGCGCATCGCCACCGCCGACAGCGAGGGCCGCTCGCTCAGCCACTTCGGCCCGGAATGCAACGAGTGGGAACTGCTCGAGCGCCAGTTCCGCAGCTATGGCGAAACGGGTCGCTGCAAGACGCGGCGTTACCTGCACAGCACGGCCGAGGCCGAACGCGAAAGCTTGCCGGCGGGCAGCTTCACGCTCTGGACCGACACGCCGGCCGACACCGACCTGCTGTTCTACGAGGGCCTGCACGGCTGCGTGAAGACGGCCGACATCGACATTGCCCGCCATGTCGACCTGAAGATTGGCGTGGTGCCCATCATCAACCTCGAGTGGACGCAGAAGATCCACCGCGACACCCGCGAGCGCGGCTACTCCAAGGAAGTGGTGGCCGACACCATCCTGCGCCGCATGCCCGACTACGTGCACTTCATCTGCCCGCAGTTCGGCGAGACCGACATCAACTTCCAGCGCGTGCCGGTGGTCGACACCTCCAACCCCTTCATCGCGCGCGATATTCCGACTGCCGGCGAGAGCATGACGGTGATCCGCTTCAAGGACCCGCGCGGCATCGACTTTCCCTACCTGCTGTCGATGATCCCGGATTCGTTCATGTCGCGCGCCAACACCATCGTGGTGCCGGGCGGCCGCATGGACCTGGCCATGCAGCTGATCCTCACGCCGATGATCCTGCGGCTGATGGAGATCCGGCGTGCACAGTTGCACTGAAGCCGGCAAGCGGGGAAGCGCCTGAAGTCGAACGTGCCGCGGTCCGAAGCGAGCGAGGCATCGCTCGATGCGATGATGCGCAGCGCACCGCAACCCAAATCAACGACAACGAGGGCAGGAGAGAGAACATGCTGGCCGCACTGATCTTCGACATCGACGGGACCATGGCCGAGACCGAACGCGACGGTCACCTGGTCGCCTTCAACGACGCCTTCGACGCGCACGGCCTGCCGTGGCACTGGAGCGTCGAGCACTACAGCGAGCTGCTGCAGATCACGGGCGGGCGCGAGCGGCTGCTCTACGACATGGCCCGGCGCAAGGAGACCCCGACCGACAGTTCCGGGCGCGAGTCGATGGCACGCGCGCTGCACGCCGAGAAGAACCGCCGCTACGGGCGCATCGTCGAGCGGGGCGGCATCCTGCTGCGTCCCGGGGTGACGCGTCTGTTGCGCGAGGCGCAGGCGGCCGGCGTGCGGCTGGCCATCGCGAGCACCACCTCGCGTGTGAACGCCGACGCCCTGCTCGGCGCGCAAATCGGGCGCGACTGGCAGCAGCATTTCGCCGCCGTCATCTGCGGCGAAGACGCCCCGCAGCGCAAGCCCGACCCGCAGTGCTATTTGCGCTGTCTCGAAGCGCTCGACCTCGATCCCGATGAAGTCGTCGCCATCGAGGATTCGCCCAACGGCCTGGCGGCGGCCAATGCGGCTGGCATCGCCACGCTGGTCACGCGCAGCGTGTTCTTCGCCAGCCACGCCTACCCGGGCGCGATGGCGGTGTGCGACGGGCTCGAAGACCCGGCTGTGCCCGCCCCGAATCTGGCCGGCGCGCGGCCGGCACGGGTCGATCTGGCTCAGTTGCGCGAGTGGCATGCGGCGTGGGGCGAGCCGGTGCAGGCGGCGGCGTGACCGTGGGATAGGGGGAGCGCTTTGACGGCGGCATGTGCCCGTGCGCACAGACCGCACGGGGCCGCAGCCACAGCATCGACTCTCGATAAAAGCCCGCGTTTCGCGGCGTCGCTCGCGGCGGGCTCCTCGACGAAAGTGCCTCCCCTTTGAAAGCCGAGCCGCTGCCCGCCCCGGCCGTCAACCGCCTGATCGACGCCTTGCCGCGCAGCGAGCGTACGCGCCTGCTGGCCGCCTGCGAAAGCGTGGACCTGCGCTTCGCACAGGTGCTGTGCGAACCGGGTGAACCTCTCGGCCATCTGTACTTCCCCACTACCAGCTTCCTGTCCCTGATCACGCCGGTGCCCGGCCATCACGGCCTCGAGGTGGCCATGGTCGGCCACGAAAGTGCGGCCGGTCTGTCACTCGTGCTGGGCCAGGCCCGCTCGCCGCTGCGCCTGCTGGTGCAAGGCGCCGGCAACGCGCTGCGCATCGCCGAGCCGGCCTTGCGGCTGGAGATGCAGCGCAGCGCCACGCTGCGCAGCCTGCTCGAGCGCAGCATCGCCGCCTTGCTCACGCGCACCGCGCGCATGGCCGCGTGCACGCGCTTTCATCTGGTCGACGAGCGGCTGGCGCGCTGGCTTTTGACCAGCCAGGACTGCGCGCAGTCGGCGCAGTTGCATGTGACCCATGAGTTCCTCGCCTACATGCTCGGCGTGCGCCGCGCGGGCATTACCAAGGCAGCCACGGCCTTCCAGGAACGGCAGCTCATCCGCTATCACCGGGGCGCAGTGACCATCCTCGACCGCGGCGGCCTGGAAGCCACCGCCTGCGGCTGCTACCAGGCGGACCGGGTGGACATCCTGGCAGCGCTCGGCCCGGACGAGCCGGGCCACACGCCGGGCTACGCGGCGCCGGCGGCCGAGCCGGCTGCGACGCGGTACGCGCTGAAGAAGCGCAGCATCTCGGCCGAGGCGTCGGGGCCTTTCGGGTCGGTGTAGGAACCGGCGGCGCTGCCGCCCGACCATGCGTGACCGGCGCCATGCACCAGCCAGTGTTCGGCTTGCGTGCGTCCGGAAGAATCGAGGTGAATGCTGCGCGTGTAGCGGTGCCCGCCGCCCGCCTTGCCGGTCTCCACGCGAGGTGAAGTGCTGCCGGTCGTGCGGCTCGAGGACGAGGCGGCGAGGCCCGGCTCGGCAACCAAGGCCTCACCGTTGCGTGGGTGCACGGTCTGGTCGCGGTCGCCGTGGAAGACGATGGCCGGCAACGCCGCCACGCTGGCGCCGTCGGAAGGGCCCTTGCGCATCGCCGTCAGCGCGGACATCAGGTCGTGCGCGGCGCCCAGCGGCAGGCCGGAATGAATGCCGACCGCTGCGAACAGCTCGGGATGGGTGCTGGCCAGGATGGCTGCCATCGCGCCCCCCGCCGACAGCCCCGCGACATACACGCGCTGCGGGTCGATGTTTTCGGTGGCGATGATGTGGCGCGCCATCTCAGCCAGGATCGCCGGTTCGCCGCGCTCGCGGTGCTGGTCGGCGGCCTGGAACCAGTTCCAGCAGCTGGAGCCATTGGCCGATGGCGGTTGGGCCGGATAGAGCACGACCCAGTCTTCAGCCTGCGCCAGCTCGTTCATGCGCGTGCCGGCGGCGAAATCGTCGGGGTTCTGCTTGCAGCCGTGCAGCAGCACCAGCAACGGGCGTGGTTGTGCCTTGGCGTTTCCGGGCACGAACAGCTTGTAGGGCCGTGTGCCGGCAGCGGCGGTGAACGAGCTGCTGAGGAAGCGGCCGGGCGGAGCAGGGGATTCGTTGCGCGGGCGGGCCGTGCCGGGGGTCAGGCCGTCCAGCGTGGACGGAGCCTGCCCGTCCGAACCGGCCGCGGCCCCGGGCGCTGTGGCTTCGCGCGCCGGTGATGCTGCGGGGGGCGCTAACTCCGTGCCCTGGGCATGGGGTGCGGCTTGCGGTGCCTCAGCGAGTGGCGGCGCGGGATCGGAGGGCGCTGCGCGCGGGCGGGGGGCGTCGACGACGCGCGCTTCGATGTCGACTACATCCGCATCCGCGGTCGGCGGTGCGGCGGGGGCGCTTGCGCCGCCCCAACGCAGCGCGCGTTGAATTGCTGCGGTCGCTTCGCCCAGGTGTCCGGCGCGAGTGAGCCGTGTTGCGTCGCGGAGCATCTGGCTCAGGGAATTATTCAAGGCGAGCCTTCGATTCTGTAAAAAGGTTGATGGGGGGCGGTGTGGCACAGCCCACGCCCTTCGCTTGCTGGATCATGCTGCACTGCAGCAAATGAGGGGCCTGAACGGGATTACAGCGCCTGCCAGAAGCTCGCTGGCTTGCGCTGAGGGACGTTGCAGTCCGGGCCCGCCGTTTGCCGCTGAGACGCTCTACGCCGCTTTACCCCACCAAGGACTCCCCATGAAGACAGCGCGCCTTCTTTTTGTTGCGGCCCTCGCTGCAGCCCTGCCTTTTACCGCCTACACGCAGCATGAGACCGGCCCCGCCAAGCCGCCTGTCGTGAACCTCAAGCCGCCGCCTGACTCGGCGACGGTGCGTCCTGCGCAAGACA
>NZ_JACDCU010000261.1 GCF_013817365.1 Methylibium sp.
GAAGAGGAGGGGTCGAGCTACCTGGCCGATGGCGATGCTGACTCCGGCGACGCGCGCACGCTCAGGCCGCTGCACGCCGCGGCCTGCACTTACCACATCGCCTTCGGCCCGCGCGCCGGGCAGAAGGTGTTCACGGTGCAAGGCACGATGCCGCGAGACGCCGCGTTCACCCAGGCGCTGTGTGTGCGGACGAGCAGGGTTTCAGCCTGCACGCGGCCGTGCGCTGCGGCGCCGACGAGCGCCAGCGGCTCGAGCAGTTGTGCCGCGACATCACCCGCCCGGCGCTGGCCAACGGGCGGGTGCAGTGCAACAGCGCCGGGCGGGTGGTGCTCAAGCTCAAGACCGCGTGGCGCGACGGCACCACGCACATCGTGATGTCGCCGCTGGCGTTCATGCAGCGGCTGGCTGCGCTGGTGCCTCGGCCAAGGCTGCACCTGATTCGCTTCCATGGTGTGCTGGCGCGCCGAACGCCAAGCTGCGGGCTATGAGGAGGCCACCGGCGAGTCGGAGCTTGCAGCAACCGAGTCAGGCTGCGAGCACGGCCGGCCGGCGCGCATCAGCTGGGCCCGATTGCTCAAGCGGGTCTTTGAGATCAACCTTGAACACTGCCCGAACTGCGGTGGCGAGCTCAAGATCATCGCCGCCATCCTGGAGGCGCCCGTGATCGAGCGGATCCTCACGCACCTGGGCCTGCAGGCCCGCGCGCCACCCCGGGCGCCAGCGCGCGGCCACTTGCAACACGCTGCGTGATGGCGTCCCGGCGTCCCGGGATGCGGTGACTGGCTGCGCTTGGCGCGGACAGACCCCTGTGAGGGGCTACGAATCGGGAGGGTTCACCCGAACCCGGAACCGCATTCAGGCCAGGCGGCGCGCCTGCCGCTTCTCAGCGTGCGCTCGGCCAAGTCGCGGTAGGGGCCCGGCTCGAAGCCCGGATACGGCTCGAGCCGGTCGGCGGTCCACTCCGGTACGAGAAGTCGGTCTTCTCGCCCGGCCTGCCGGTCGGCTCGGGAACAAAGCCGCAACCGCTCGTGCGAGGTCATTCGAATCAGCGGCAAATGGGGCCGCGATCGGCTCAAGGACGTCTGTCTCGAACCGCACTGCCGGAGCGAATCGCGTCCAGTCCCAGGCTGCGGCCATAGCGGTCGACTGCGAACACGAACATCAGGAGCACGAGAAAGACATAGGTCCAGGGCCATTCCTGCGGCGAGCGGTAGAGCCCGAGCCAGAGGTTCAAGGCGAACAGCGCGCCGACGATGCCGCTGACGCGCACGAACAGGCCGAGCAGGAGCGATACGGCGATCGCCATTTCCAGCACGTAGACCGCATAGGCGAACGGCGCGAAGGCGGGCAAGACGAGCGTCTCGACAAGTTGGCTCTGGATGGGGAAGGCCGCGTGCTGGACCATCTGCTCGGTCCAGTATCGAAGACCGCCGATATCCGTCGGGAATTTCCACTGCGCCTGCTGCCACCACATGGCGCCGACGATGAAGCGAACGAGCCAATGCGCGAGATGTTGCGCCCCCTTCTGACCCGCAACCGTTCGCCAGGCCCGGTGAGCGATGACAATGGCCGCAAGCGCCACCAGCCAAAAGAGCACGACCATGACGAACGGCTCGTGATAAGTTGGCTTCGTCAAGAAGGCGAAAACATCCGTGAACGGGTCGACGCGCATGGGAGATCACCTCGCAATCCGGCGAGAATAGCCCGCCTCGCGCAGTCCCCGCTCTTTCGAGGGCCATTCTCGGAGTCGTGATATCCGATGCGCGCGCGCTCGCCATACACTCCAGGCCGTTGGCTTCCTTTGCCGCGGACCGTCATGTCTCGACAGCCAACCCTCCTGTCGAAGCGCTGCGCCTTCGCGATCATGGCGAAGGCTTCCGAGCCGGGGCGGGTCAAGACACGCCTGGTGCCGCCGCTCTCCATGGAGGACGCGGCAACCCTGAACACGTGCTTTCTCGCCGACGTCTCCCAGAACATCCTGACCGCGGCCGACTCGGTGCCCATCGACGGCTACGTCGCTTACGCAACGACCGGATCGGAGGCGTTTTTCCGCGCGAATCTTGCGCCCGCGATGCGGCTCCTGCCGCCACGCGAGATGGGACTCGGGCAAAGCCTGCACCACGCCTCGGCGGACCTGCTGGCAGCCGGATACGGCGCGGTCTGCCTGGTCAATTCGGACAGCCCGACGCTGCCAACGGAGATCCTGGTCGAGACCGCGAGGATCCTGCTGGACGAGCCTGATCGCGTCGTGCTCGGCCCTTGCGACGACGGCGGCTACTACCTCATCGGCATGGCCCGCTTTCAGGCACGCTTGTTCGAGGGCATCGCCTGGAGCACCGATAGGGTGTTCGCGCAGACGCTGGAGCGGGCCGCCGAGATCGGCGTCGACGTCGCGCGGATGCCGCAGTGGTATGACGTGGACGACGCGGCATCGCTTGCCCGCCTCGAGGCCGAGCTTCGGGGGCATGGCGCGCCGGCGGCTTTGAGGCCGTTCCGGGCGCCACGCAGCCGCGCTTATCTGTGCCCGGGCGACGCCTCGTCAGCGGCGGCATCGCCGCATCTTGAGCCGCAGGGCGCGACCGGCGTGAGCCGCGAGGCGCGACCGGCGTGAGCCGCGAGGCGCGACCGGCGGATCGACGAATGGCCGGTCGACGAATGGCCTCTCGCACCGTGCTCGGCGCACTGGGGCTGGCCCTGCTCGCCGCCTGCGGCGCGGCGCTCGTTCCGGTCCTCGACTACCGCCTCGCGGAATTCGCCTGGTTATCGCTCGCTCATGTCGCGGTCTATGCGCTCGCCGTCGCCTGGATCCTGCGCCATGGGGCGGGCCGCGGCGTGCTGATGGTCACCTTGGTCGTCGCAGTGCTCGCCCGCGCGATCGCCTTGCCCGCACCGCCTGCGCTGTCGAACGACGCACTGCGCTACATCTGGGACGGACGCGTGCAGGCGGCGGGGATCAATCCCTATCGCTACATCCCGGCCGACGCGCACCTGGCCGCGCTGCGCGACGAGACCATCTACCCGCACATCAATCGCAAGGAATACGCGCCGACGATCTATCCGCCGGCGGCGCAACTCGTCTTCCTCGCGGCGACTCGCTTCGGCGAAAGCTTCACCGTGATGAAGCTCGCCATGCTGGCGCTCGAAGCGGTCGCGATCGTGGCCATCATGGCGTGGCTCGCGGCATTGGGGCTGCCACGGGCGCGCGTCCTCATCTATGCCTGGCATCCGCTGCCGATCTGGGAGTTCGCGGGCACCGGCCATGTCGACGCGGCGGCGATCGCATTCCTCTGCCTGGCCCTGATTGCCGCGCAAAGCCGCAGGCCGTGGCTGGCAGGGATCGCGCTTGCCGCCGGCACGCTGGTCAAGGTCTACCCGATCGTCCTCGCGCCAGCGCTCTGGCGGCGCTGGGATTGGCGCATGCCAGCCGCCTTCCTGGCCACCGCGCTCCTGCTCTGCCTGCCCTACTTCGGCGCGGGCGCCCAAATCTTCGGCTTCGCCGCAGGCTATGCCCACGAGGAAGGGTTGGCCGAGGGGAGCGGCTTCTACCTGGTCAGGCTCGCGCGCGCGCTCGGGCTGCCCGCTCCGTCCGGAATCGTCTACGCCGCGGCCGGAGCATTGGCGATGACGGCGCTCGCAGCCGCGATCGCGCTGCGCACACACCCCGCCCGCCCGCGGCCGATGGATGCGATCGCGCTGGCCTCGGCGTTCCTGCTGATCACGTCCCCGCACTACGCGTGGTACTTCGTTTGGGTGCTTCCCATCCTGTGTGGAGCGTTCTATCTGCCGCTCGCCTACATTTCAGTTGCATGCGTGCTGTTCTATCTGCCGGCCGATACGTTCTGGGGCGATCGCCTTGTCGTCAACAGCCTTATTTATGGCGGGTTCGTGGCGCTCGCGCTGGTTGACCTTACCCTGAAGCGCCGAACGAGACGCCAAGCCGCTCATGAAGAAGACGATCATGCTCGCCACCCGGCCGGCTGAGGCCATCCGCCCGGCCGAGGCGCGCGCCGTCGATCCCCGCCGCTACTTCGAGGCCGTCGAGCAGGACCGAAGCGAGGTCGCGGACGCAGAGCCAGTCTGCCTCTATCTGGAGGTCACCAACCGCTGCAACCTGCCGTGCGCCACCTGCCCGCGCACCTTCGAGGAGCTCGAGCCGCCGGCGAACATGAGCTTCGAGCTGTTCCAGTCGATCGTCGACCAGTACCCGGCGGTCTCGCGCGTCGTCCTGCACGGGATCGGCGAGCCGCTGATGGTGCCTCACCTGCCGCGCATGATCCGTTACCTCAAGGATCGCGCAACCTACGTGCTGTTCAACACCAACGGCACGCTGTTGAACGAACGGCGCGGGCGCGAGCTGATCGCGAGCGGCCTCGACGAGCTCAGGGTCTCGCTCGACGCCGCCGAGCCCGTGGCCTTCAAGGCGGTGCGCGGCAAGGACGTGTTCGACCGGATCGTCAAGAACGTCCGTGCCTTTCGCGCGATGCAGCGCGCTGAAGGCACCGAGCTGCCGAGAGTCTCGCTCTGGCTGACAGGGCTCAAGGAGACGATCGGCGAGCTTCCCGCCTTCGTCGATCTCGCGCACGACATCGACGTGGCCGAGGTGCACCTGCAGCGCCTTGTCTACTTCCCCGACGGCCAGGGCCTCGCCCGCGCCGATCAGGCGCTTTTCGAGAGCGTGAGCCCAAACGAGGAACGCTTGATCAGCGAGGCCGAGGCGCGCGCGCGTCGTCACGGCATCCTGTTCGACGCCTCGGGTGCGACCGAGCCGGGCACCAGCCTCAAGCGCTCCGACGACGCGCGCCCGTGGTCGCTCTGCACCCGGCCCTGGACGTTGATGTACTTCACCGCGCACGGGCGCGCCTTGCCCTGCTGCATTGCGCCCTTCTCGATGCACGGCTACGACGCCTTCACTCTGGGCGACGCGACGCAGGCGAGCCTTCGCGACATCTGGAACGGCGAGCAGTACCGCGCCTTTCGCCGCGGCTTGCTCGGCGATCAGCCGCCCAGGGCATGCGCGAGTTGCGGCATGCGCTGGAGCCTGTAATCGACGGCAGCGCCCGGAGCCCGCCCGTGACAGATGCAGGAGCCGTAGCGCTCGTCGTGCCGGTGCTCGACGAAGAGGCTTCGATCGTCGCGGTGATCGGGTCGGTGCCGACCGAGGTCGTCGCCGAGATCATCGTCGTCGACGGCGGCAGCCGCGACCGCACGGCTGAGCGGGCCCGCGCGGCGGGCGCACGTGTGATCGCGTCGTCGGGCCGGGGTTACGGCCGCGCCTGCAGGGAGGGCGCCGACGCCGCAGCCGCGTGCCGCTCGATCATCGCTTTCATCGACGGCGACGGCAGCGACGATCCGGCCGAGATCGCCAGGATCGTGGCCCCCATCGCCGCGGGCGAAGCCGATTTCGTGATCGGATCGCGCAGCCGTGGCGAGCGCGAGCCGGGGTCGATGAGTGCCCATCAGTTGCTCGCCGGGCGGCTGGCCGGCTTGGCCATGGGCGCGCTCTACGGCGTCCGCTACACCGACATGTGTCCGTTGCGCGCCATCAGCAGAACCGCGCTCGAGCAGCTTGGCATGCGCGAGACGACCTATGGCTGGAATCTCGAGATGCAGATGCGGGCCGCACGCGATGGCCTGCGCATCGTCGAGTTGCCGGTCCGCCACCGGCGCCGGGCCGGCGGCGTCTCCAAGGTGGCGGGCAGCGTCAAAGGGACGCTGAAAGCGAGCGGAAGTCTCGCCACCACGTTCCTGCGCGTCGCTGCGCAGCGTCGCCAGAGCTAGAAGCGACGCCCACGAGGATCGGCGCCTCGCGTCTCTAGCTTCTCGCCATGACAATGGTCGTGCAGGCGCTGTCGAGCTTCGGCAGATCGCGTCCGGGCGCCATGCGAATGGCCAGGCGGCGCGTTTGCCCCCGCACGATCGGGCAATAGAGGTCAGGCTTATCC
>NZ_JACDCU010000262.1 GCF_013817365.1 Methylibium sp.
GTGCTCGACGAGATCGGCAACCGCATCGTCGCCTCCATTGCCAGCCAGATCGAGCTGGCCGAACGCAACCGCGCCATCCTCAAAGCGCCCAGCTCACTCGACGCCTGGGAGGCCCACCACCGCGGGCTGTGGCACATGGTGCGCTTCAACCGAGAAGACAACGAACAGGCGCGCCACTTCTTCGAGACGGCCGTGCGCCTGGACCCGACCTTCGCGCGACCCTATGCCGGCCTGTCGTTCACGTATTTCCAGAACGCTTTTCTCGGCTGGAGCGAGCGTGAGCAGGCGGTGGAGCAGGCCTACCGCATCGCCTCGCTCGGCCTGATGGCCGACGACCTCGACCCCGCCGCGCACTGGGCCCTGGGCCGCGCCCTATGGCTGCGCGGGCGGCAGGACGAATCGCTGGCCGAACTGAACACCTGCGTCGATCTGAGCCCGAACTTCGCGCTCGGCCACTACATGCTGGCCTTCGTGCACTCGCAGTCGGGCGACCCGTTGGTCGCCATCCGCGAGTCCGACCATTCGCGCGAACTCAGCCCCTTCGACCCGCTGCTGTTCGGCATGCTCGGCGCGCGCGCGATGGGGCTGATGCGGCTGGGGCGGCACGACGAGGCGGCAGACTGGGCGGTGAAGGCGGCGGCGCGGCCGAATGCGCACGTGCACATCCTCGGTATCGCGATGCATTGCCTGGTGCTGGCGGGACGGGAGAGCGAGGCGCGGGCGTTCGGCGCGGCGATACAGCGGGCGCAGCCGGGGTATGGGGTGGAGGATTACCTGGCGGCGTTTCGGTATGCGGCGGACGGGGAGGCGTTGGTGCGGGCGGCGGCGGGGAGGATTGCGGGCAAGTGAGGAGCGTCCGAACAAGGGCAAGTTGCTTCGCTGGCTTGGTGGCGTCGGTGACGTCGTCGGCCTTTGCCGAGCGAACCGCGTCGCCTGTCTACCGATGCCCCCGGCCCCGCGCCCTACTGCACCGTCCCCTTCAACCCCTCCGGCACCGCCAACGCCTGCACCTCTATCCCTTCATCCCGAAGGGCCTGGGCCTCGTCGCCGGTCGTGCGCCCGCGGATGCCGCGTTCGGGCACTTCGCCGTAGTGGATGCGCCGCGCCTCGTCGGCGAAGCGCTCGCCCACGTCTTCCGTGTTGGCCATCACGTGCCGCACGGCGCGCATCCACATCGCTTCCACGCCGCGCGGCTCGGGGGTGGTCGCCGGCGTGGTGGGCTGCGGTTGCGCCTTCATCACCGGCTCTCGGCTGCCCGACAGGTTGAGCCGCGGTGCGCTCGGCAGCCGGCTCACGCCGCGGCTGGCGCACAGCGGACACTCGACGAGGCCCCGCTCGCATTGCGAGACGTAGTCGTCTTCGGACCCGAACCAGCCTTCGAAGGCATGGCCGGCGTCGCAGAGCAGGTCGAGGACTTTCATGGTGGCGGTCAGCAGGCGACGCGGATCATGCGCCAGCCGGGCTGTCCGGCGCGGGCTGCCAGTCCAATTTCCATTTGCCGGCACGCCAATGCGTGATCCACAGCATGCCGATCAGCGTCTTGGCGTCGGTCAGTTCGCCGCTCTCGGCCAAGGCTTCCAACTCGTCCAGCGTGAGAGTGAAGACGTCGAGAAACTCGCCGGCATCGAGCTGCGGTTCGCCGGCGACGAGGCCGCGCGCGAACCAGACCTCGATGCCCTCCGTCGAGTAGGCGATGGCGTTGTGCAGGATGCCGGCCCGCGCCCATTCGGTGGCGCGGTAACCGGTCTCCTCAGCCAACTCGCGCACCGCGCAGGTGAGCGGCGACTCGCCGGGGTCGAGCTTGCCGGCCGGAAACTCGATGAATGCGCGGCGCAACGGGTAGCGGAACTGCCGCTCGACGACGAGCCGGCCGTCGCTGAGCAGCGGCACGATCATCACCGCGCCAGGATGAACGATGAACTCGCGGCCGGTTTCGCGGCCGTCGGGCAGGCGCACGCGATGCTGGCGCACATCGAGGAACTTGCCCTCGAACACCTGGCGCTCGTCAATGCAGGTCTCGCGCAGGTGCGCATCGTCGATGGGCAGCACAGCGTCACTCATGGCACAAGCTTCAGCCGCGCCGCCGGCGCAGCACGCGCCACACGAAACCGGGGAAGGCGAGCGTGAGGAAGAGGCAAAGGACGATCGCGTAGAACTCCCAGCCCTGCGGATGGCGCTGGCCGATGCGGGCTTCCAGAAACATGCCGAAGGCGACCACCCCGGCGCCGAAGACCAGCAACTCCAGCAGCCGCCAGCCCAGGTTCTTGGGCGCACGCAGCGGCCCGATGACGAACAGGCGCTCGTTGACGAAGGGCAGATTGGCTGCCAGCACGGCCAGTGCCAACACCACCCACACGGCGGCGGACGAAGTCATGTGCCGGCCGCCCCTCAGCCGGCCAGCGAGAGGCGGATCGCCTCGGCGCACATCGTCATCAGCCCGCCCGGCATGAGGCCCAGCCCCAGCACCAACGCGCCGTTGAAGGCCAGCAGCGCCCTCACCTCGCCCGGGCCGCTGCTCAGCGACACGTGGCTCTCGGCCTCGTCGAAGTACATGGTCTTGACGATGCGCAGATAGTAGAAGGCGCCGATCAGCGAGAGCAGCACCGCGATCACGGCCAACACGATGTAGCCGGTGACGCCGGTAGAAACAATGGACTGCAACACCGCCAGCTTGGCGTAGAAACCGACCGTGGGCGGAATGCCGGCGAGCGAGAACATGCACAAACCCATGACGGCCGCCAGCATCGGGCTGCGCTGGTTCAGGCCTTTGAGGTCGGCGATGTCTTCGGCCTCGAAGCCCTGGCGCGCCATCACCATGATCACGCCGAAGGTCGCGAGAGTCGTCATCACGTAGGTGACGATGTAGAACATCGCCGAGCTGTAGCCGTTGGCCGCCGAGAAGGTATTGCCGGAGATCACCGTGGGCGTCAGGCCGAGCAGCATGAAGCCGAGCTGGCCGATGGCCGAGTAGGCCAGCATGCGCTTGAGATTGGTCTGCGCGATGGCCGCCACGTTGCCGAGGATCAACGAGCCGACCGAGAGCACGATGAGCATCTGCTGCCAGTCGATCGCCAGGCCGATCATGCCTTCGACGAGCAGCCGGATGCAGATCGCGAAGGCGGCGAACTCGGGCGCGCCGGCGATCATCAGCGTGACCGCGGTCGGCGCCCCGTGGTAGACGTCGGGCACCCACATGTGGAAGGGCACCACGCCCAGCTTGAAGCCAAGCCCGGCGACGATGAAGACCAGGCCGAACACGAGCACCTGGGCGTTCACCTGGCCGGCGGTGATGGCCGCGAAGACGCCTTGGATATCCAGCGATCCGGTGGCGCCGTACATCATGGACATGCCATACAGCAGGAAGCCCGAAGCCAGCGCGCCGAGCACGAAGTACTTCATGGCCGCTTCGGTCGAGACCGCATGGTCGCGGCGCAGGGCCACCAGGGCGTACAGGCTCAGCGACATGAGCTCCAAGCCGAGGTAGATGACCAGGAAGTTGTTGGCCGAGATCATCACGTGGATGCCGAGCAGCGCGAAGAGCGCCAGCGTGAACAGCTCACCCTTGAGGATGTCGCGGTCGGCGGCATAGGGCCGGGCATAGACCAGCGTGACGAACATTGCCACGGTGGCGAAGAAGGACAGCAGGTGACCCATCGGGTCGGCCACCATCAGGCCCTGCATGGCGTAAAGCGTGAAGCCGCCCTGGAAGTACATGAGCTGCAGGAGTGCCACCGCGGCCAGCGTGACGAGCGACAGGCGGTAGGTCAGCGTGCGCTGCGGCGAGGTGGAAAACAGATCGACGAGCGCGATGACGCAGGTCATCGCGAGCAGCAGGATTTGCGGGTAGACGGCGAGCCAGTTCATCTCGTTCATGTCGTGGGCTCTGTCAATTCAGCTTCGAGATCGACACGTGCCGCAGCAGCTCGGTCACCGAGACTTGCATCACGTCGGTGAAGGGCTTGGGATACACGCCCATCCACAGCACCGCGACCGCAAGCACGCCGAGCATCAGGAACTCGCGGTGGTTGATGTCGGTGAGCCCGCGCACGTCGTCGTTGGCGACCGCGCCGAAGTACACGCGTTTGACCATCCACAGCGTGTAGGCCGCGCCGAAGATCAGCGTGGTGGCCGCCAGCAGGCCAATCCAGAAATTGAACTGCACGGCGCCGAGGATCACCATCCACTCGCCCACGAAGCCTGCCGTGCCGGGCAGGCCGATGTTGGCCATGGCGAAGAACACCGCCAGCGCGGCGAACTTGGGCATGGTGTTCACGACGCCGCCGTAGGAAGCGATTTCACGCGAGTGCACACGGTCGTAAAGGACGCCGATGCACAGGAACATGGCACCGGAAACGAAGCCGTGGCTGATCATCTGCACGATGCCGCCGGCGACGCCGAGCTCGTTGAAGATGAAGAAGCCCAGGGTCACGAAACCCATGTGGGCGATCGACGAATAGGCCACCAGCTTCTTCATGTCCTGCTGCACCAGCGCGACCAGGCCGATGTAGATCACCGCGATGAGCGACAGCGCGATCACGAAGCCGGCCCACTCCTGGCTGGCGTCGGGCACGATGGGCAAGGAGAAGCGCAGGAAGCCGTAGGCGCCCAGCTTGAGCATGATGGCCGCCAGCACCACCGAGCCGCCGGTGGGCGCTTCGACGTGGGCGTCGGGCAGCCAGGTGTGCACGGGCCACATCGGCACCTTGACTGAGAAGGCCGCGAAGAAGGCGAAGAAGAGCAGCGTCTGCGCCGTCATCGGCAGCGGCAGCTTGTGCCACTCCAGGATCTCGAAGCTGCCGCCCGACTTGTAGTACAGGAAGATCAACGCGATCAGCATCAGCAGCGAGCCGAGCAGCGTGTACAAGAAGAACTTGAACGCTGCGTACACGCGCCGCGGCCCGCCCCAGATGCCGATGATGATGTACATCGGGATGAGGGTGGCCTCGAAGAACACGTAGAAGAGCAGTCCGTCGAGCGCCGAGAACACCCCGACCATCACCCCGGAGAGGATGAGGAACGCGCCCATGTACTGGTGCACGCGCTCGGTGATGACTTCCCAGGCCGAGATCACGACGATCACGGTGATGAAGGCGGTGAGCAGAACGAACCACACCGACAGGCCGTCCACGCCGAGGTGGTAGCGCACGTTGAAGCGCGCGATCCAGGCAACGTTCTCGGTGAACTGCATGGCCGCCGTGGCGGTATCGAAACCCGTGACGAGCGGCAGCGTGACCACGAAGCCGAGCACGGCGCCGATCAGCGCGACCCAGCGCACCATGCCCGCGTGTTCGTCGCGGCCGAGAGCAAGAAGGAGCGCGCCGAAGACGATCGGCAGCCAGATGGCGAGCGAGAGCAGGCCCATCTCAGCGGCCCAGCAGGGCCATGAAATACGGCCACTGCATCCAGGTCATCAGACCGATCACGCCCACGATCATGACCAGCGCATACCAGTACAGGTAGCCGCTCTGCAGCCGGCGTGCCAGCCCGGCGGTCAGGCCGACCATGCGCGCCGAGCCGTTGACGAACACGCCGTCGATCACCGCCTCGTCGCCGCCCTTCCACAGGCCGTGGCCCAGGCCACGCGTGGCGGGGGCGAGCAGCTTCTCGTTGATCCAGTCCATGTAGTACTTGTTGTCGAGAAGGCGGTAAAGGAACCCGGTGCGCGCATGGATCGTCGCCGGAATGCCGGGTTTGACCACGTAGAAGACATAGGCGAGCACGACGCCGGCAAGCGCCAGCCAGAACGGCGCGGTCACCAGGCCGTGCAGCGCCATCGCCACCGCGCCGTGGAACTGTTCGCCGAGCGCCGTCATGGCCGGGTGGCGGGCGGCGTCGACGAAAATCGAGTCCTCGAAGAAGTCGCCGTGCAGCATCGGCCCGATGGTCATGAAGCCGATCACCACCGAGGGCACGGCCAGCAGCAGCAGCGGTGCGGTGA
>NZ_JACDCU010000263.1 GCF_013817365.1 Methylibium sp.
CGAGCGTGGTTCAGGGTCTCGCGCGTCGCCATCGCGACCTTGCGGGCGGCGGCAGTGAAATCCGCGCCGCTACCGGCATAGAGCACGGCGCGCGAGGAGTTGACGATGATCGGCGCCGTGGTCTCGTGCCCCGGCCCGCCGCGCCAGGCGGCGCGCACCGTGGCCGCCGCATCGCCGCCCTGTGCGCCCACGCCGGGGATGAGCAGCGGCAGCGTGGGCGCCAGCTCGCGCACCCGCGCGAGTTCCTCGGGAAAGGTGGCACCGACCACCAGCCCGAGCTGGCCGTTCGTGTTCCACGGCCCCTGGGCGAGCCGCGCCAGGTGCTCGTACAGGCGCGGCCGGCCCGGGGCATCGGCCAGGCGCTGCATCTGCAGGTCGCTGCCGCCGGGGTTGGAAGTGCGGCACAGCAGGATTGCGCCCTTGTCCGGCCGGCGCAGGTAGGGCTCGATCGAGTCGAAGCCCATGAAGGGCGACAGAGTCACCGCGTCGGCCTTGTAGCGATCGAAGGCCTCGCTCGCGTACTGCTCGGCGGTGGCGCCGATGTCGCCGCGTTTGGCGTCGAGGATCACCGGCACGTCGGGCGCAACGCGCTGGATGTGCGCGATCAGCCGTTCGAGCTGGTCTTCGGCGCGGTGCGCGGCGAAGTAGGCGATCTGCGGCTTGAAGGCGAGCACGAGGTCATGGGTGGCATCGACGATGGCGGCGCAGAAGTCGAAGATGCGGGTGGCGTCGCCGGTCCACGGCGCCGGGAATTTCGCGGGCTCCGGATCGAGGCCGACGCACAGCAGCGTGTCGTTGCGGCGCTCGGCGGCGAGGAGGCGGGCGAGGAAGCTCATGTCAGTCCCGCTCGTGGTCGGTGTTGGCGCGATAGGCCTGCTGAGGATGGTTGGGTTGACGCGGGTAGCGCTGCTGAATGCAACCTTGCTGCACTAACCGGGTGACATAGCTGCGTACGGTGCCGGCGCGTCGGGCCAGCAGAGCAACCAGTTCATCCGTTCGCAGTTCACGCCAAGCACACAACATCACGATAGCCGCCTCCACCTCGCCGGGCGGTGCTCGCATGCCCAGCCGTTCGATGACCGTTGCCAGAGCCGGGGGTAAGTCGGGCGGCAGCTTGCTGGATTGCATCGGAGGGTCCGTGGATAAGCCGCCGAGGTTGCCGGATAAGCCCACCGGCTTACTGGACAAGGCGATCGACACCGGCTCATCAATCGGCAGGAGCTTTGTGGTCGGCACGTAGTAAGTGGCCGAGCCGCGACCCTTTTGCTCCAGCAGCCCCGCATCACGCAAACGCCGCAATGCCTGGCTGGCTGCCAACGGGTCCACACCCGTCAGCTCCCGGTAGCTGGCGTTGTCGATCGCTAGCGCTTCCTTGACGAAGACCAGCGCTTTCGCATCGTCGTCGCTTAGGTGCACGGACTTAAACTGTGCCAGCCAGGCAATGTCGTCCGGCCCGAGAAAGTGGTGGAACAGGTAGCGCGCGACGAACAGGTCGCGGCCGCGGTCCGACTCGAACAGTGGTGGCGTCAGACCAGCCTGGTCCATCGACTCGCGCATCACGCGGATACCGCTCCACTTAATTTCGGCAAAGCGCGTGTCGTGCAGCACTGCGGCGATCTTCGGATTGCGCGGCTGCGAGCCCGGCTCTCCCAGATGTTCGGGAGACTTGAGCGAGAAGCCAGGATTGCGAATCTCGAGTCGGTTGCTGTACCGGATGACCTGCACCGGACTCGTGCTCCGGTAGCTGCGATGCATCAAAGCATTGACGATGGCCTCGCGTATCACCCGTTGTGGAATGACCGGACGATCCTGACGCTGAAGTTCGCCCTCTGGCAAGGCAAAGGCACGTGGCAAATCGTCGAGTACCGCGGCTTGGGCGCGCCGAACGAGACGAAACAGCGGATCGCGCAACTCGATCGTATCGAAGCGCCGTTCTGGATCGGGAACCCATTCCCGGCCGGGTACGCGGATGTAATCGACCCGCGTCATCGGGAAGCAGCGACGCAAGGCCTGCGCCTTGCCGAAAAGGAGCAAGCCAGCAACCGTCGGTTGCCAGACACCAATCATTCCGGCGCCACCTGTCGTACGCCGTATGGCGCCGAGCGATTGCAGCAATTCCTCGTCCGACCAGCGCAGTTCCTCCGCATCCGGATTCACTTCCGCGCGCGATTGGCGATAGTCAGCCAGCGCTTCAGGCGCCAGATCGTCGAGCGACGCATCCGGCACGATGCCGGCGTCAAAGCTGTCCTGTTGTCGGCCCTGATAAAGGACCAGCAGATCGTCATCGGTGCAATGCTGATCGACGCTGCCGATGCGGCGCATGGCCCCGGCCGGCAAACCGCGACGCTTGAAGTACACCGGCTTGTCATGAGGCGGCGCCTCAGGAACGCGCACGACGAGCACCGCCTTGCCCTCGACCTCCTCTGCGGCAATGTCAACGCGCACCGGCGTGTTGAACTCGGTGCGGCACTGGCTCGCCAGATCGGCCGACAGCTTGTCCGGCTGGGACAGGCCCTCGACCTCATAAGACGGGAACAGTGCCAAGTCTTCGCGCACCACCCCGAGCAGCAGCCAACCTCCATCGAGTCCCGGTTCATTGGCGAAGGCGCATACGCTTTCGAGGAGCGACTTGCCGACCTCGCTCGCTCGCTTCGCTTCTACCCGCTCGTGCTCGTCAAGGACGTTCAGCGCCTCGAGAATCTCTCGCGCGTTCATGCAGCTCCCGCCGAGCCGCTTGCTCCCAGTTCTGCTTGCATGGCTCGTTGGTCTCAGGTCAGCGCGCCCGCGCGGCCAGTTCGGCCGCCATGCCGGTGTAGGCGCCCGGTGTCAGCGCGAGCAGCCGCTCCTTCTCGGCCGGCGGCAACTCCAGCGTCTCGATGAACGCGGCCACCGCCTCGCGCGTGATCGCCTTGCCGCGCGTCAGCTCCTTGAGCCGCTCATACGGATTGGGCAGGCCGTAACGCCGCATGACGGTTTGGATCGGCTCGGCCAGCACTTCCCACGCGCCGTCGAGGTCCGCCGCAAGCTGGGCTTCGTTGACCTCCAGCTTCGCCAGTCCGCGGGCCAGCGAATCCCAGGCCAGCAGCGTGTAGCCCAGCGCCACGCCCATGTTGCGCAGCACCGTGGAGTCGGTCAGGTCGCGCTGCCAGCGCGAGATGGGCAGCTTTTGGCTCAGGTGGCTGAGCAGGGCGTTGGCCAGGCCGAGGTTGCCCTCCGCGTTCTCGAAATCGATCGGGTTGACCTTGTGCGGCATGGTGCTCGAGCCGATCTCGCCGGCCTTGAGCTTTTGCCTGAAGTAGCCCAGGCTCACGTAGCCCCACACGTCGCGCGACCAGTCGATGAGGATGGTGTTGGTGCGACTGAGGGCGTCGAACAGCTCGGCCATCCAGTCGTGCGGCTCGATCTGGATGGTGTAGGGGTTGAAGGCGAGGCCCAGCCGCTGCTCGACGACCTTGCGGCTGAAGGCTTCCCAGTCCACGTCCGGATACGCCGCGAGATGGGCGTTGTAGTTGCCGACCGCGCCGTTCATCTTGGCCAGCAGCGCGACACCGGCGATGCGCGAACGCGCGGTGGCCAGCCGTGCGGCGACGTTGGCGATCTCCTTGCCAACCGTGGTGGGGCTGGCGGTCTGGCCGTGCGTGCGCGCGAGCATCGGCAGCGTGGCCATCTCGCGCGCCATGCGCTCCAGCCTGGCTATCACGGCGTCCAGCGCCGGCAGCATCACGGTCTCGCGCGCCGCGCCGAGCATCAGCGCATGGCTGGTGTTGTTGATGTCCTCGCTGGTGCAGGCGAAGTGCACGAACTCGCCCGCCGCCTGCAACTCCTTGTTCCCCTCGAACCTGGACTTGAGCCAGTACTCGACCGCCTTGACGTCGTGGTTGGTGGTCTTCTCGATGTCCTTGATGGCCTGCGCGTCGGCTTCGGAGAAATCGGCGACCAGGAGGCGCAGGTGGGCGCGGGCTTCATGGGACAGCGGCGCGAACTCGGGCAGCCCGGCCTCGCCCAGCGCGATGAACCACTCCACTTCCACCTGCACGCGGCGCTGCATGAGGCCGAATTCGCTGAGCAGCGGGCGCAGCGCATCGACTTTGGCGGCGTAGCGGCCATCGAGCGGCGACAGGGCGGTGAGGGCGGAGGGCTGCATTGCTCGGCGGCGATCGGGGGACGAAGCGCCGATTGTAGGAAGCCGTCCACCGTGCCCTGCCCGAGGCCTTGGCTCTCGCGGCAAGTGCAGCGGCATTCGACTCACTGCCGTGCCGCGGCGCGGAAGCGCTCGATCCGTTCAGCATCGGCCGGATGGCTGGAGAACGCGATGCCGAAGGCCGACTCATCGGCCGTCTCACCACGCTCGGCGCGCCACCGGGCCAGTCGCTCGAAGAAGCCCGCCATCGCCGCGGGGTCGCGGCCTGCGGCGCGCAGCAGCGCGATGGCCTCGCCGTCGGCCTCGCGCTCGAGCTGGCGTGAATAGCCGAGCGTGCCGAGCAGCGCCGGCGCGGCGGCAAGCAGGCCGCTGAAGTCGCCGAAGGCAAGGCTGCCGGCCGCGCCGAGCAGCGTCGCCTGAACGAGCTGGCGCATGCCGTGACGGCCTCGCACATGGCCGTATTCGTGGGCCAGCACGCCGACGACGGCCGCCTCGTCGCCCTCGACCAGTTGCACCAGCTCGTCGGTCATGACGATGGTGCCGCCGGGCAGCGCGAAGGCATTCGGGCCGATGCGCGCGGCGCGGAACTCGAGGCGGTAAGGCGCCGGCTTCGCTCCGGCGCCGCTGCGAACCGCGTGGTCGAAGGCTGCGCGCAAATCGGCCTGCTGCTTCGCCGGCAGCTGGCTCGGCGCCAGCCAGCGCGCCTCGACCTGCTGCAGCGCGATCTCGCCGATCTGGGCGTCGACGCTGGCCGGCAGCACGGCCAGCGTGGCGTCGGCCAGCAGCGGCACGCCCCAGCGCCAGCCGGCCGCCACCAAAACAAGCAGCAGCACGCTGACCGCCAGCACCGCCCGCCAGCTCTGCTGGCTGCGCACAACGAAGCCCTCGCGCAGGCCGGCACCGGCGACGAAGGCGTCCCAGTCGGCGCTGGCCAGCGCATGCAGTTCACCGCCGCCCGCGAGATGCGCGATGCGCGCGCCATGCCGCGTGCGCTCGGGCCAGCGCACCTCGTCGAGCGCGGCGCTGCGCAGCGGGGTGCCTTGATCGATGACGCCGGCACTGGCACTCGTCGGCGTGTCATCGATGATCAGCAGCCGGCCGCCCCGCAGCTGCAGCCGCACGCGCCGCGGTCGCGCGCTGCGGCCGTCGAAGTAGTCGGTGGCGAGGCCGGGCTCGGTCATGTTGCGACCCCGGCGGCCGAGTGTCGCGGCGCCGAGTCAGGCCGCAGCGCTCGGGACGGCACGCAGGCCCGCAACGTCTTCCCGTTGATGCGGCACAGCGGCTTCACAGACCGAGGTCGATGCCGAGCAGGTCGGCGGCGGCGTCGCCGGCCGCATCGCCGCTGGCCGCGCGCGCTTCGCTCTGCAGTTCGTCGAGCGGCCGGCGCGTGTGCAGCGAGACCGCCTCCAGGCGCAGGCGCGCCATGGCGATGGCGGCCCACGGCCAGTACAGGCCGAGCGTCAGCAGCACGAGCAGCCAATTCTTCAGCGTCAGCAGCGCCAACGGGGCGAAGCGAAGATCGCTGCGAAAGCGCAGGTCGGCATTGCCCGTGCGCGACCACAGAAGATTCTGCAGGCGCGAGGTCGCGTAGGCGCGCGGCACGATCTGCACCATCAACAGCAGCAGCACGAAGGCCACCGGCGCCAGGCCGAGCACCGCCCGCGCGCTTTCGCCGAGGACGACCGCCAGCCCGGCCAGCAGCCCCACCGCGAGGAGCAGCACCAGCAGCGCCACCCCGGCAATGCGCACGAACGCGCCGTACGCGACGCGCAGCGCCACGCGCAGTTCGGTCT
>NZ_JACDCU010000264.1 GCF_013817365.1 Methylibium sp.
AACGCGCAGTTTCCGAAGGCCTACAAGCGCGAGACCGCGGTGTGGGGCACGCCGCACATGCCGAACGGGACGTTCGAGATCGTCTACCAGCGTTGAGCTTTGCGAGAACGCTATGCGAACTGTCGCTGTCGCTGAGATTGCGCGCGCAAAGCCGTGGGCGGGCGCCCGTCGGCGCGCGGCTGCGGCGGTCGGCTCGCTGCGCGAGCCGCCTTCGTTGCGCTGCTCGGTCTCGCGGCCCCGTCGCGGAACTCGCTTCGCTCACTGCGTTCGCTGCGCTCGGACAACCGCGACGAGTCAGTTTACGAAGCGCGCTGCGCGCGCGGGCCACGAGCCCTGCGCTGCTCACCGCCGCAGAACGCGCGCCGCCGGGCACCCGCCCACGGCTTTGCAAGAGGCGTCGATTCTCTTCATAGAGGGAAGGCGCGAAGCGGGCATCGAGCCCGCATCGCGCCGCGCGCCGCAAGGCGCGCGGCCTGGAGCGAAGCGGAGCCCGCCGCCCGGCCACGTCTTTGCCCCCGCGCTGCGATGCAGGAGTCACTGACATGGACCAGTTCGACCCCACCCAAGTCACGCGCATCCTGTTCGAAGGCTTCTCGCTGCCGGCGATCGCGATCTTCTACGTCGCCGGCATCGCCGCCCTCGCTGCCTTCGCGCACGGCTGCTATGTCGAAGTGCGCAAATACAAGCGCGGCAGCGCCGACCCGGCCAGCGCCACCCTCCTGTGGCAACGCTTCAAGTCCATGGCCGGCCTGGTGCTCAGCCACCGCACCATCGCGCGCCGCGACACGGCGACGGGCAATGCACACCGGCTGATCTTCTTCGGCTTCGCGCTGCTCTTCATCGCCACCGCGACCATCACGCTCGAATACGACGTGACGGCCCGCCTGTTCGGCTGGAAGTTCTGGTACGGCGATTTCTATCTGTGGTTCTCGCTGGCCTGCGACGTGGCCGGCCTGGCGCTGACGGTCGGCCTCGTTTACATGATGGTGCGGCGCGGCTGGATCAAGCCGCCCAAGCTCGACTACGCGCGGCCCGACCGCCAACCGGGCGATGCCGACTTCGACCGTCGCGGCTACCGCATCGAGGACTGGGCCCTTCTGTGGACCCTGATCCTCATCGGCGTGACCGGCTTCGTGCTCGAGGGCGCGCGCCTGGTCTGGCTGCAGGAGCGCCCCGAGGTGTGGACCTTGCGCTGGTGGTCGCCGGTCGGCGCGCTGCTGGCCGAGGGCATGCGCGCGGTAGGCCTCACCGCCGAGGGCGCGGCCAGCCTGCGCGGCGGCCTGTGGTGGTTCCACGGCCTGATCGCGCTGGCCTTCATCGCGCTCATTCCGCGCACCAAGGTCAAGCACGTCTTCACCGCCGGCGGCTCGCTGATGCTGCGCGATCCGCTCGCCGCCCAGCGCCTGCCCAAGACCGACCCCGAGGCCAAGGCCGTCGGCTATTCGAGGATCACCGACCTCACCTGGAAGCACCTGCTCAACCTCGACGCCTGCACCAAGTGCGGCCGCTGCCACGAGGCCTGCCCGGCGACGGCTGCCGGCGCGCCGCTTTCGCCCCGCGACGTGATCCTGTCGCTGCGCGAGTTTGCCAACGACGCGCTGGAGAAGAAGGAACTGCCGGCCGAAGCCAGGCTCGACATCCACGGCAAGGGCGTCGGCCAGGTCTTCATGGAAACGCTGTGGTCCTGCCGCACCTGCATGGCCTGCGTGGAGATCTGCCCGGTGGCCATCGAGCACGTGCCGATCATCGTGCAGATGCGCCGCAAGCTGGTCGAGGAGGGGCAGATGGATCCGCTGCTCACCAAGACCCTGCAGACCATCCACAAGACCGGCAACTCCTTCGGTGAGTCCAAGCGCAAGCGTCCGGCCTGGACCAAGGCGCTGCCCTTCACGATCAAGGACGCACGCAAGGAGCCGGTCGATGTGCTGTGGTTCGTCGGCGACTACGCCTCCTTCGACCCGCGCAACCAGAAGGTGACCCAGGGCTTCGCGCGGCTGCTGCATGCCGCGGGTATCGATTTCGGCATCCTCTACGAAGGCGAGATGAACGCCGGCAACGACGTGCGCCGCGTCGGCGAAGAGGGTCTGTATGAACTGCTGGCCGAGAACAACATCGCGCTGCTCGGCAAATCGATGTTCAAGCGCATCGTCACCACCGACCCGCACTCCTTCAACACCATCAAGAACGAGTACCCCGACTTCGGCGGCAAGTACGAAATCGTTCACTACACACAAATGGTGGTGGATCTGCTGAAGGACAGGCGCCTGAAGCTCGACCACAAGCTCGGCTACCGAACGACTTACCACGACCCCTGCCACCTCGGCCGCTTCAACAAGCAGTTCGACGCGCCGCGCGCGCTGATCGAGGCGGTGGGCTGCGAGCTGATCGACATGCCGCGCTCGAAGGACAACTCGTTTTGCTGCGGCGCCGGCGGCGGACGCATCTGGGTGCCCGACCCGGTGGGCCAGGACAAGCCGGCCCACAACCGCATGCGCGAGGCGGCGGCCATCGAGGGCCTGCAGGTCTTCGCCGTGGCCTGCCCCAAGGACCTGACGATGTTCGAGGACGCGCTCAAGACCACCGGCAACGAAGGCAAGTTCGTGGTGCGCGAGCTGATCGAGCTGATCGAGGAATGCATGGCGCCGCAGCCCGAGCCGGCCACGGCGCACTGCGAGCCGGCATGAGTGGACCGAACAGACAGCAGGAAGGCAAGACATGAAGATATTGGTGGCAGTCAAGCGCGTCGCCGCGCTGGAAGAGGACTTCGAGATCCGCGACGACGGCCGCGATGTCGATCCCGATTTCCTGAACTGGGACTTGAACGAGTGGGACGACTACTCGCTCGAGTGCGCGGTCCAGATCAAGGAGGCCGCGGGCGAAGGCGCCGTCGAGGTGGTGGCCGTGACCATCGGGCCGGACGACGCCGACGAAGTGCTGCGCAAATGCCTGGCCAAGGGCGCCGACCGCGCGCTGCGCGTGTGGGACGACGCGCTGGAGGGCAGCGACCCGATCGCCATCGCGCGCGTGCTCGCCGCCGTGGCGCAGAAGGAGGCGCCCGACTTGTTGCTGGCCGGCACGCAATCGTCCGACCATGCCCATGCGAGCACCGGCATCGCGCTCGCGGCGCTGCTCGACTGGCCGCATGCGGCAGTGGTGGCCGCGCTCGACTTCAAGCCGGGCAGCGCCAGCGCGCTGGTGCAGCGCGAGCTCGAAGGCGGGCTGCTGCAGTCCATCGGGGTGCAGACCCCCGCGGTGCTGACCATCCAGCTCGGCATCAACACGCCGCGCTATGCCTCGTTGCGCGGCATCAAGCAGGCGGCGGCACGGCCGATCGAGACCGCCACGCCGCAGGAGCTGGGCCTGGCCGAGAGCGCGCTCGGCGAGTCGGGTTCGCTGTCGCGCGTCAGGCGCATGTACGTGCCCGAGAAGGGTCGCGCCGAAATGATCGAGGGCTCGGCCGCCGAGCAGGCCGCGCGCCTGATCCAGATCATCCGTGAAGCCACAGGAGCCTGACATGGCACAAGGAATCCTCGTCATTGCAGAACACCGGCAGCAAGCCCTGCGGCCGGTGACCTTGGAGTTGGTCAGCGCCGCGCAGGGTCTGCGCGGCACGCTGGGCGACAAGCTCACGGTCGCGGTGATCGGCCATGGCGGGCGCTCGCATGCCGCTGCGTTGGGGGTGGCCGGCATCGACGAACTGGTCTTCATCGACACGCCCGACAGCGAGTTCGACGCCGACACGTGGGAAGCCGCGATCGGCGCGCTGGCCGCACAGATGCAGCCCGCGCTGATCCTCGTCGCCCACAGTGTGGACAGCATGGCCTACGCCGCGGCGCTGGCCGTGAAGCACGACTATGGCTTTGCCACCGACGTGTTCGGCCTGGACAGCGCCGACGGTGCACTGGTCGCGACGCGCGGCGGCTATGGCCAGAAACTCAACGTCGAGCTCGAGTTCCCGGGCCGCGCGACCGTGCTGCTGGCCGTGCGCCCCGGCAGCTTCAAGCCGCCGCAGGCCGCGGCCCAGCCGGCGACGCGCGACTTCGCGTTCACGGCCAAGGCCTCGCGCACGAAGAACGTCGCCTACATCGAACCGGCCTCGACCGGCGACATCGACATGACCACCCGCGAGTTCATCCTCTCGGTCGGCCGCGGCGTCGGCGAGCAGGACAACATCGACCGCTTTCGCGAACTGGCCGAAAGCCTGGGTGCCTCGCTCGGCTGCTCGCGCCCGGTGGCCGACAGCGGCTGGCTGCCCAAGTCGCGCCAGATCGGCCAGTCGGGCAAGACCGCGGCGCAATGCAAGCTCTACATCGCCATGGGCATCTCGGGCGCGATCCAGCACCTGGCCGGCATGAAGCATGTGGAGACGGTGGTGGCGATCAACACCGATCCCAACGCATCGATCTTCACGGTGGCGCGCTACGGCGTCGTCGGCGACATGTTCGAGATCGCCGACGAGCTCGAGAAGCAATTCAGCTGACGGGCCAGCCACGCCGCCACGCGAGGCGGCGTGGTCGGCCAACCCACAGCGGCGCGGCCCGGGCAGCGCGACCGTCTTCCACCGCCCGAACATCAAGCACAGGAACAAGATGAAGAACTTCATGAGATTCGCGGAGACGAGGCGGGTGTGGTCGGGCGTCGTGTCAGGCCTGGCGGCCTGCTGTGTTGTGCCTGTGGCGGCGCAGACCGCCGACGCGGCCGCCGCCGAGGCGTCGCCCTACAGCCTGACCACCCACGTCGGGCTGTTCTCTGAATACGTCTTCCGCGGAATTTCCTACACCCAGGAGAAACCGGCCGTGCAGGGCGGTGCCGACTTCGCGCACACGAGCGGCCTGTACCTGGGCATTTGGGGCACCAACATCAGCAGCAAGGCAATCCAGAACGCGGTCGGCGAGATCGACGTCTATGGCGGCTATGCCACCAGCGTCGGCGACTTCGGCCTGGACGTGGGCTTGCTGCAGTTCATCTTCCCGGGTGGGCGCTACGAGGGCTCGCGCGAGGACTACAACACGCTCGAGGCCTATGCGGCCGTGAGCTGGAAAGTCTTCAAGCTGAAGTACTCGCACAGCGTCACCGACTACTTCGGCTTCAACGACAAGAGCTTCGGCACCGCCGGCAACGGCGACTCCAAGGGCTCGCACTACATCGAAGCCAATGCCGCCGTGCCATTCGGCGACGGCTGGGCGGTCGATCTGCACGTGGGCCGGCAGACGGTGCGTCACTACGAAGATTTCAACTTCACCGATTACCGCATCGGCATTGCGAAGGATCTGGGCCAGGGCTGGCGCGCCAGCCTGGCCTACATCGACACGAACGCCGACTCGACGCTCTACACGATCGACGGCGTCGATACCGGCGACAGCAAGTTCCTCGCTTCCATTGTCCGCTCGTTCTGAGCGCGCGCATTTCCCCTGGCTATCCTCCAAATCCACGAGAGGTTTCCCATGAACGACACGACAGCGGCTGGACTTCCCATCACGGGCATCGGTGCGCGGCCCGAGGCCGACAGCGGCTCTTTGCAGCGTCGCATCAGCTGGACCGGAGCGTTCTGGGTGGCCAGCGGCGTGCCCGCGCTTGTGCTGTTCTCGGTGGGCGCGATCGCCGCCACGGTGGGCAAACCGGCGTGGATGGTGTGGGTGCTGTCCATCAGCTTCGGCTTCCTGCAGGCCTTTACCTATGCCGAGATCGCCGGGTTGTTTCCCAACAAGACGGGCGGCGCTTCCGTCTATGGCGCCGTGGCCTGGGTGCGCTACAGCAAGGTCATCGCTCCGCTCTCAGTGTGGTGCAACTGGTTTGCGTGGTCGCCGGTGCTTGCCATCGGCTCGGGTCTGGCCGCCGGCTACATGCTGGGCGCGCTGTTCCCGGCGGATGCCGCAATCAATACTTGGCAGATCACCTTGCTCGATCTGAGCAACATCAAGT
>NZ_JACDCU010000023.1 GCF_013817365.1 Methylibium sp.
CGAGTTGCGCTGGATCAGTGCGCCAGCGCTTGATGACGAACAGTCTGGCTCGCGTGACGTCCGTCCATCCTGACTGGAATTCGCAATGACACCGACGCGTCGGTCTCTGCCACGCTCAGCGAACGCCGGCGCGGCGCAGCGCCGACTTCAGGGCGTCGATCTCATCCAGCAGGTCGAGCACCAGCGCCGTGCCCGCGGGACCGAGTTCCAGGTCTCGCACGAGGCGCACGGCGGCGCGCGCGCGCCGCAGCGACACCCCGCTGAACTGCCAGTCGTCGGGTCCGCTGCCGGCGGGCTCGAGCACGCCTTCATCGACCAGCGCGATCAGCGGCGCCGCATCGCTGCGGCAGGCGCGGCACAGCTCCACGAACGTGAAGGACATCTCCTCCTCGACCAGCACGACATGGGCGAGGTGAACGATCGATCGGGGGTGGTCGGCCATGGCGCTCATGCCTTCAATGCGCTGCGGGGATCGAAATCCGGGAAGCTGCTCGCCAGCGAGGCGTAGGCATCCTTCGCCTCTTGCGTATCGGCCGGGGGCAGGGTGATGCCCAGCACCGCGTACAGGTCGCCGGGCGGCTTGCTCGGCAGGCCCTTGCCCTTGAGCCGCAGCTTGCGCCCGGACCGGGAGCCGGCGGGAACGCTGAGTTGTACGCTGCCGTCGGGCGTGGGCACCGTGGCGGTGGCACCGAGCGCCGCTTCCCACGGCGCCACGGCCAAGTCGAGGTAGACATCGCGACCATCGACCCGGAACAGCGGGTGCGGCCGCAACGCGATCTCCAGGTACAGGTCGCCCGCCGGGCCGCCACCGGGGTCGGCGCCGCCCTGGCCGGCCAGGCGAAGGTGCTGGCCTTCGCGCACGCCCTTCGGAATGCTCACCTCGAGCTGGCGTTCCTGCAGCGTGGCCAATCCCTGCGCATCGACATGCGGCATGCGCAGCGAGATCGTGCGTCGCGCGCCGCGGTAGGCGTCTTCGAGGTCGATCACGATTCTGGCGTGGTGGTCGCCGCCACTCGCAGGCGCGCCGGCACGCGAGCCGCCGGCGCCCCTGGCCTGGCGGCCGAACATCGCCGCGAAGAAGTCGCTGAAGTCGGCCTCCTCGCGCGCACCACCGCCGCCGCGGCCGCTGAACTCGAAGCCGCCGTCCCAGCCGGGCGGCGGCTTGAAGTCCTGCCCGCGCTCCTGGCGCCGGCCGATGTCGTCGTAGGCGGCACGCTTTTCAACGTCGCTCAGTGCTTCATAGGCCTCGGCCACTTCCTTGAAGCGCGCTTCGGCGTCGGGCTCCTTGCTGACATCGGGGTGGTATTTGCGGGCGAGCTTGCGGTAGGCGCGCTTGACCTCGTCGGGCGTGGCGCTGCGCTCCACACCGAGGGTTGCGTAGTAGTCCTTGAATTCCATGAATGCTGCCGTTTGTCATCGCCAGCAAACGGCAGGCCGGCTCGCGGTGCCGCGAATCTCATCATGGGCCGCGACCCGGCCAGCCGGCTTGATCCACCGCAAGCGGCGGCACGCTCGCGCAGCCTTGCGCCCCTGTCGGCAGGCCGGTTTCTTGATGCGGCTCAAGGGGCTGGAGAGAAACCGACCGACCATCGACAGCCCCACCTCACCCTGGAGATCGAAAGATGAAGATCCTGTTGGCGGTCGATGGCAGCGCCTACACCAAGCGCATGCTCGACTACATCGCCTCGCACGAGGAACTGCTCGGCCCCAGCCACGAGTACACGCTGTGCACGGCCGTCGCAGCCATCCCGCCGCATGCGGCACGCTTTCTCGACCAGGAGATGCTCGACGGCTACTACCGCGAACAGGCCGACGAGGTGCTGCAGCCGCTGAGTTCCTTCGTGGACCGACCGGGCTGGCGCATTCGCACGACCCACGTCATCGGGCATGCCGCCGATGCGATCGCTGAATTGGCTACGACGCAGCAGCACGACTTGATCGTGATGGGTGCGCGCGGACACTCGGCGCTCGCCACCGTCATCCTGGGGTCGGTCACGACCGGGGTGCTGGCCCGTTGCAAGGCGCCGGTGTTGCTGGTCCGCTGACGCCCTGGCGCATCGCCGCAGCCCGGTTGAGGATCCCAAGCCGCTTCGCGCGGCTTGTCTTTTGTTGACGCAGCGCAAACCCCGCTCGGGCCTTCACGGCGACATTGACCGTCTTCCCGAAGGAACGATCGATGGTCATTGCCAGCCCTGCGGATACACCGCTTGCTCCCGTCGCGGCGACACACGCCCGCCAGGCGCTGTCGGTGCTGATCGCCAGCACGCTGGCCTTCACCGTCTGCTTCATGGTCTGGATGATGTTCGGCGTGATCGGCATCCCGATCAAGCAGACGCTCAACCTCAACGCCACCGAGTTCGGTTTGCTGACCGCCACGCCGGTGTTGACCGGCTCGCTGGTGCGCGTGCCGCTCGGCATCTGGACCGACCGCTACGGCGGACGCATCGTGCTGTCGCTGCTGATGGCAATCACGGTGCCGGCGATCTGGCTGATGTCGTATGCCACGCAGTACTGGCACTTCCTCGTCATCGGCCTCGTCGTCGGCCTGGCCGGCGGATCGTTCTCGGTCGGCACGCCGTACGTCGCGCGCTGGTTCCCGAGGCACCGGCAGGGCTTTGCGATGGGCGTGTTCGGCGCCGGCAACTCGGGTGCGGCGGTCAACAAGTTCGTCGCACCGGCGCTGGTGGTCGCGTTCGGCTGGACCATGGTGCCGCAGGTCTATGCCGCGATCATGCTCGGCGCGCTCATCGTCTTCTGGCTGTTCAGCCACAGCGACCCGGCGCACCGGGTGCCCAGCCACGTCAAGTTCCGCGACCAGCTCCGGGCCCTGCGTGACCCGAAGGTGCTGAAGTACTGCCAGTACTACAGCATCGTGTTCGGCGGCTACGTCGCACTCAGCCTGTGGATGGTGCAGTACTACATCGGCGAGTACGGGCTGGACATCCGCGCCGCCGCCCTGCTCGCCGCCTGCTTCTCGCTGCCCGGCGGCGTGCTGCGCGCGCTCGGCGGCTGGGTATCGGACAAGTACGGTGCGCACAGCGTCACCTGGTGGGTGATGTGGGTGAGCTGGGTGTGCCTCTTCCTGCTCTCCTATCCGCAGACCGAGCTCACGATCCTCACCGCCAACGGCGCGAAGAGCTTCCACATCGGCCTGAACGTCTATGCCTTCACCGCGCTGATGTTTGTGCTGGGCATCGCCTGGGCGTTCGGCAAGGCCAGCGTCTTCAAGTACATCAGCGACGACTACCCGCACAACATCGGCGCCATCAGCGGCATCGTGGGTCTGGCCGGCGGCCTGGGCGGCTTCGTCCTGCCGATCCTGTTCGGCGCGTTGATGGACTTGACCGGCGTGCGTTCCAGCGCCTTCATGCTGATGTACGGCGTGGTCTGGGTATCGCTCATCTGGATGTACTGGACCGAGGTGCGTCGCACCGAGCTCATGGGCCCTCGCTCGCAGGCATTCGCCCGCTGAGCCGCTTACTCACCGCTGATCACGCCATGAACTCCACAACCACCGCCGCGGCATCGCCCCGGCCCGCCAGCGGCGCAGACATCGCCGACTGGCGTCCCGAAGACGAGGCGTTCTGGGAAGCCACCGGCAAGAAGGTCGCCTACCGCAACCTGTGGATCTCGGTGCCCGCGCTGCTGTGCGGCTTTGCGGTCTGGGGCATGTGGGGAATCATCACGGTGCAGATGCTCAACCTGGGCTTCCCGTTCAGCCCGGCCGAGCTGTTCTCGCTGACCGCCATTGCCGGTCTGGCAGGGGCCACGATGCGCATCCCGGCCTCGTTCCTGATCCGCCTGGCGGGCGGGCGCAACACCATCTTCCTGACCACCGCCATGCTGCTGGCCCCGGCCCTGGGCACCGGCATCGTGCTGCAGCACAAGGACTGGCCGCTGTGGGCCTTCCAGCTGATGGCGCTGTGGTCGGGCGTGGGCGGCGGCAACTTCGCCAGCTCGATGTCCAACATCAGCACCTTCTTCCCGAAGCGGCTGCAGGGCACGGCACTCGGCCTGAACGCGGGGCTGGGCAACTTCGGCGTCACGAGCATGCAGATCGTCATCCCGCTGGTGATGACGGTCGGCCTGCTGGGGAGCTTCGGCGGCGAGCCGATGCTGCTGCAGAACGACAGCGGCTGGCTCTTCGGCAAGATCCTGGCGGGCACACCCACCTGGATCCAGAACGCCGGCTTCGCCTGGGTGCTCTCACTGGTGCCGCTCGCCGTGCTGTGCTGGTTCGGCATGAACAACCTGAAGACGGTGTCGCCCGACACCGGCGGCACCATCGCCGCCTTCCTGAAGATCATCTGGCTGTACACGCTGTCCTTCGTGCCGGCGGGCATCGGCCTGTACCTGTACCTGCCCGCGCCCAGCGGCCTGGGGGTGCTGAACATGTGGCTGGCGATGCCGCTCATCATCGCAGGCACGCTGCTGGTGCTCAAGCTCACCGCCTTCGGCCCGATGAAGGACAGCATCGCGGCGCAGTTCAAGATTTTCCGCAACAAGCACACCTGGGCGCTGACCGCGCTGTACATCGTCACCTTCGGTTCGTTCATCGGTTTCTCGATGGCGCTGCCGCTGGCGATCAAGGTGATCTTCGGCGTCAGCCACATCCCCGACGCCAACGGCGTGATGCAGCACACGCTGAACAACCCGAACGCGCCCCCGGCGCTGACCTATGCGTGGATCGGGCCGTTCGTCGGCGCGCTGATCCGCCCGGTGGGTGGCTGGATCGCCGACAAGTTCGGCGGCTCCATCGTCACGCAGATCATCTCGGCGGTCATGGTGGCGGCCTCGGCCGCGGTGGGTTACGTGATGCTGCTGGCCTATCAATCTGCCACGCCGGAGCGGTACTTCCTGGTCTTCATGCTGCTGTTCGTGCTGCTGTTCGCCGCCAGCGGCATCGGCAACGGCTCCACCTTCCGCACTATCGCCGTGATCTTCGACCGCCAGCAGGCCGGGCCAGTGCTCGGCTGGACCTCGGCCGTGGCGGCCTATGGCGCCTTCATCGCACCGGTGGTGATCGGCGCGCAGATCAAGGCCGGCACGCCGGAGATGGCGATGTACGGCTTTGCGGTGTTCTACGCGCTGTGCCTGATGCTGAACTGGTGGTTCTACCTGCGTGCCAATGCTTACGTGAAGAACCCCTGAGCCGCAACGCACCCACTACCGAAGAAAACGGAGAGCCGCATGAGCCATTTCCTCGACCGACTGACCCACTTCTCCCGCCCGAAAGAGAGCTTCGCCGACGGCCACGGCCAGGCGAACGGCGAAGACCGCACCTGGGAAGACGCCTACCGCAACCGCTGGGCCCACGACAAGGTGGTGCGCTCGACCCACGGCGTGAACTGCACCGGTTCGTGCTCGTGGAAGATCTACGTCAAGGGCGGCATCGTCACCTGGGAGACCCAGCAGACCGACTACCCGCGCACCCGCTGGGACATGCCCAACCACGAGCCGCGCGGTTGCTCGCGCGGCGCGAGCTACAGCTGGTACCTGTACAGCGCCAACCGCGTCAAGTACCCGATGGTGCGCGGCCGCCTGCTCAGGCACTGGCGCGCGGCGCGCAAGGTGTTCGAGCCGGTCGAGGCCTGGGCGAGCATCGTTGCCGACGACGCCACGCGGCGCGACTACCAGAGCGTGCGCGGCCTCGGCGGCTTCGTGCGCTCGAGTTGGGACGAGGTGAACGAAATCGTCGCCGCCGCCAATGTCCACACCATCAAGAAGCATGGCGCCGACCGCGTGGTCGGCTTCTCGCCGATCCCGGCGATGTCGATGGTCAGCTACGCCGCGGGCTCGCGCTACCTGTCGCTGATCGGCGGCGTCAACCTGAGCTTCTACGACTGGTACTGCGACCTGCCGCCGTCGAGCCCGCAGGTCTGGGGCGAGCAGACCGACGTGCCGGAGTCGGCCGACTGGTTCAACTCCAGCTTCATCATCGCCTGGGGCTCGAACGTGCCGCAGACGCGCACCCCCGACGCGCATTTCTTCACCGAGGTTCGCTACAAGGGCACCAAGACGGTCGCGATCACGCCCGACTATTCCGAGGTCGCCAAGCTCTCCGACCTGTGGCTGCACCCCAAGCAAGGCACCGACGCCGCGGTGGCGATGGCCATGGGCCACGTGATCCTGAAGGACTTCTATTTCGGCGGCAACGGCCGGCCACGCTCGGCCTACTTCGACGACTACGCGCGCCGCTACACCGACCTGCCGATGCTGGTGATGCTCAAGGAGCACCGGCTCGGCAATGGCGATGTCGTCATGGTGCCCGACCGCTACGTGCGCGCGTCCGACTTTCACGGCAAGCTCGGGCAAGTCAACAACCCGGAATGGAAGACCGTCGCGTTCGATGCGATCGGCAAGGTGGTGTTGCCGCATGGTGCGATCGGCTTTCGCTGGGGGCCGGACGGCCGCACTGACGCCGGGCAGTGGAACCTGGAGTCCCGGGAAGCGCGCCACGGCGACGATGTGAAGCTGCGGCTGTCGGTGCTCGAAGGCGAGCACCCGAGCACCGACAGCGCCAAGGTCGGCTTCCCCTACTTCGGCGGAATCCCCCACGAGCACTTCACGAACAACGCGCAAGACGATGTGCTGGTGCGCACGGTGCCGGTGCAGCGCATCGCACTCGGCGAGGATGGCGACACGCGCGAGACGCTGGTCGCGACGGTGTTCGACCTGCAGGCGGCGCAGTACGGCGTGGCGCGCGGCCTGCCCGGTCTGAGCGACGAAGGGGCCGCCGCCGACTTCGACGACAACACGCCCTACACGCCGGCCTGGCAAGAACAAATCACGGGAGTGCCGCGCGACCAGATCATCACGGTGGCGCGCCAGTTCGCCGAGAACGCCGAGAAGACCGAGGGCCGTTCGATGGTGATCATCGGCGCCGGCATGAACCACTGGTACCACAGTGACATGAACTACCGCGGCGTCATCAACATGCTGTTGATGTGCGGCTGCATCGGCAAGAGCGGGGGTGGCTGGGCCCACTACGTCGGCCAGGAGAAGCTGCGCCCGCAGACCGGCTGGCTGCCGCTGGCCTTCGCGCTCGACTGGATACGCCCGCCGCGGCAGATGAACTCGACGAGCTTCTTCTACGCCCACACCGACCAGTGGCGCTACGAGAAGCTCGGCGTGGACGAGGTGCTGTCGCCGCTCGCTGACAAGACGCTCTACGGCGGCAGCATGATCGACTACAACGTGCGCGCCGAGCGCATGGGCTGGCTGCCTTCCGCGCCGCAGCTCCAGACCAACCCGATGCAGGTGGTGCGCGACGCCAAAACCGCCGGCCTGGACGCCAAGGACTACGTCGTCAAGTCGCTGCAGGACGGCTCGCTCAAGCTGAGCTGCGAAGACCCGGACCATCCGGACAACTGGCCGCGTTGCATGTTCGTGTGGCGCTCCAACATCATCGGCTCGTCGGGCAAGGGCCACGAGTATTTTCTGAAGCACCTCCTGGGCACGAGCAATGGTGTTCAAGGCAAGGACCTCGGGGCGGAGGAAGGCAAACCCACCGAAGTCGTCTGGCACGACCAGGCCCCCGAGGGCAAGCTCGACCTGCTGGTCACGCTCGACTTCCGCATGAGCACGACCTGCCTTTACTCCGACATCGTGCTGCCGACCGCCACCTGGTACGAGAAGAACGACCTCAACACCAGCGACATGCACCCCTTCATCCACCCGCTGTCCACCGCGGTGGACCCGGTGTGGCAATCGAAGAGCGACTGGGAGATCTACAAGGGCTTCGCCAAGAAGTTCAGCGAGGTCTGCGTCGGCCACCTCGGCGTGGAACGCGAGATGGTGCTGACACCGCTGATGCACGACTCGCCCAGCGAGCTGGCCCAGCCCTTCGAGGTGAAGGACTGGAAGCGCGGCGAATGCGAGCTGATCCCCGGCAAGACCGCGCCGCAGATGCAGGTGATCGAGCGCGACTACCCGAACGTGTTCAAACGCTTCTCAGCCGTTGGCCCGCTCTTGAACAAGGTCGGCAACGGCGGCAAGGGCATTGCCTGGAACACCGAGACCGAGGTCCGCCAGCTCGGCGAGTTGAACGGTTTCGTGAAGGAAGCAGGCGCAACGTTCGGCATGCCCCGCATCGACACCGACATCGATGCCTGCGAAATGGTGCTGCAGCTCGCCCCTGAAACCAACGGCCACGTCGCGGTGAAAGCCTGGGCCGCACTCGGCAAGCAGACCGGCCGCGAGCACACCCATCTGGCGCTGCACCGCGAAGACGAGAAGATCCGCTTTCGCGACATCCAGGCGCAGCCGCGCAAGATCATCAGCTCGCCGACCTGGAGCGGCATCGAATCGGAGACCGTCTCCTACAACGCCGGCTACACCAACGTGCACGAGCTGATCCCCTGGCGCACCCTCACCGGGCGCCAGCAGTTCTACCAGGATCACCCGTGGATGCTGGCCTTCGGCGAAGGCCTGGCCAGCTACCGCCCGCCGGTCAACCTGAAGGCGACCGCGGGCGTGCACGGCATCCGCTCCAACGGCAATGCCGAGATCCTGCTCAACTTCATCACGCCGCACCAGAAGTGGGGCATCCACTCGACCTACACCGATAACCTGCTGATGCTCACCCTGAGCCGTGGCGGCCCGATCGTCTGGCTCAGCGAAGACGACGCCAGGCTCATCGGCGTGGAAGACAACGACTGGGTCGAGCTCTACAACGTCAACGGCGCCATCGCCGCACGTGCGGTCGTCAGCCAGCGCATCAAACCCGGCATGGTGATGATGTATCACGCGCAGGAAAAGATCGTGAACACGCCGGGCTCGGAGATCACCGGCCAGCGCGGCGGCATTCACAACTCGGTGACCCGCATCGTGCTCAAGCCCACCCACATGATCGGCGGCTACGCGCAGCTCTCCTACGGCTTCAACTACTACGGAACCATCGGCACCAACCGCGACGAGTTCGTGGTCGTTCGCAAGATGGACAAGGTGGACTGGCTCGACACGCCGCGTGGCGACGAGCGCGCCGAAGAAGTGCAAAAACTGGGAGAAGCAGCATGAAGATCCGCGCGCAGATCGGCATGGTGCTCAATCTCGACAAGTGCATCGGCTGCCACACCTGCTCGGTCACCTGCAAGAACGTGTGGACCAGCCGGCCGGGCATGGAGTACGTCTGGTTCAACAACGTCGAGACCAAGCCCGGCATCGGCTACCCCAAGGAATGGGAGAACCAGGACAAGTGGAACGGCGGCTGGATCCGCAAAGCCAGCGGCAAGATCGAGCCGCGCCAGGGCGCGCGGTGGAAGCTGCTGATGAAGATCTTCGCCAACCCGAACATGCCGCAGATCGACGACTACTACGAGCCCTTCACCTTCGACTACGACCACCTGCAATCGGCCCCGGAAATGAAGGCGACGCCGACCGCACGCCCGCGCAGCCTGATCACCGGGCAGCGCATGGAGAAGATCGAGTGGGGTCCGAACTGGGAAGAGATCCTCGGCGGCGAGTTCGCCAAGCGCAGCAAGGACAAGAATTTCGAGGCCGGCTTCGAGCAAGCGCAGAAGGACATCTACGGCGAGTTCGAGAACACCTTCATGATGTACCTGCCGCGCCTGTGCGAGCACTGCCTGAACCCGGCCTGCGTGGCGAGCTGCCCCTCGGGCTCGATCTACAAGCGCGAGGAAGACGGCATCGTGCTGATCGACCAGGACAAATGCCGCGGCTGGCGCATGTGCGTCTCGGGCTGCCCGTACAAGAAGATCTACTACAACTGGAAGAGCGGCAAGGCCGAGAAATGCACCTTCTGCTACCCGCGCATCGAAGCCGGCCAGCCGACGGTGTGCAGCGAAACCTGCGTCGGCCGCATCCGCTACCTCGGCGTGCTGCTGTACGACGCCGACCGCATCCAGCAGGCCGCCAGCGTGGAGCACGACCGCGACCTGTACCAGGCGCAGCTCGACATCTTTCTCGACCCCTTCGACCCGGAGATCATCAATCAGGCCCGCATCGACAACATTCCCGATGGCTGGATGGACGCCGCACGCAAGAGCCCCGTCTACAAGATGGCGGTCGAGTGGAAGGTCGCCCTCCCCCTGCACCCCGAGTACCGCACCTTGCCGATGGTCTGGTACGTGCCGCCGCTCTCACCGATCACGGCGGCGGCCAACGCCGGGAAGGTCGGCAACAACGGCCTGATCCCCGACGTGAGCTCCTTGCGCATCCCCGTCAAGTACCTCGCCAACCTGCTGACCGCGGGCGACACCGAGCCGGTCGTGCGCGCGCTCGAACGCATGCTGGCGATGCGCGCCTACCAGCGCGAGAAGCATGTCGACGGACGCATCAACCTCGAAGCATTGACGCAGGTTGGGATGAGCCAAACCGAGGTCGAGGACATGTACCACGTGATGGCCATCGCCAACTACGAAGACCGCTTCGTGATCCCGACCACCCACCGCGAGTACGCCGAGAACACCTTCGACGTGCGCGGCGGCTGCGGCTTCACCTTCGGCAACGGCTGCTCCGACGGCAGCAGTGACGTGAGCCTGTTCGGCGGCAACCGCAAGCGCACGATCCCCATCAAGGCGGAGGTCTGAGCGATGAACCTCTTCAACCACCCTCCCCCGGTCGCCTCGAAAAGCCTGCGCGTGCTGGCCCGCCTGCTCGGCTATCCCGATGCGGCCCTGCGCGAGAACCTGCCGGCGCTGCGCGACGCGCTGCACGGCGAACGCGCCTTGTCGCCGCAGCGGCTCGCCGAGCAGGACGCCCTGATCGCTGCGATCGAGCGTGCGGCGCCGCTCGAGGCGGAAGCCGACTACGTGCAACTCTTCGACCGCGGCCGCGCCACCTCGCTGCACCTGTTCGAGCATGTGCACGGCGACTCGCGCGAGCGCGGGCCGGCGATGATCGATCTGGCGCAGACCTACGAAGCGGCGGGCCTGTATCTCGCCGAAGATGAGCTGCCCGACTTCTTGCCGGTGGTGCTCGAATTCACCTCGACGCAGCCGCCGGCCGAGGCGCGCGCTTTCCTGGCCGAGATGGCGCACATCTTCAACGCGATCTTCGCCGCGCTGCAGCAGCGCGGCAGCGCCTACGCCGGCGTGCTCGGGGCCCTGCTGGAGCTGGCCGGAGAGAAGGCGCAGCCGGTGCAGGTGGCGCCCGAGGAACCGATCGACGCGGTCTGGCAGGAGCCGGTCGTCTTCGACGGTTGCTCGACCAAGGGCCAGGCGCGGCCCGAGCAGCCTCAACCGATCCACATCGTCCGCAAGGCCGACTCCGTCCAAGGAGCGCGAGCATGAAATACCCCGTGTCAATCTGCATTCGGCGGGCCGAGCGCCGGGCCGCTCCCAAGCCGGCCCGCATCCCCTCGGGGGATCGGCGAACGTACTCGTTCGACGAGGGGCTCCAATGACCACATTGCACGGCTTTCTCTTCGGCGCCTATCCGTACGTCTGCTTGACGGTGTTCCTGCTCGGCAGCCTGATCCGCTTCGACCGCGACCAGTACACCTGGAAGAGCGACTCGTCGCAGCTGCTACGCCCCGGGCTGCTGCGCTGGGGCAGCAACCTGTTCCACGTCGGCATCCTGTTCCTGTTCTTCGGTCACCTGATCGGGCTGCTGGCGCCGCACGCCTTCTACAGCCAGTTCATGGAAGCGCCGCTCAAACAAAGAATCGCCATCTGGTCGGGCGGCGCCTTCGGCGTGCTGTGTTTCATCGGCCTGACGATGCTCATCTACCGACGAATCTTCGATGCGCGCATCCGCTATACCAGCCATCGCACGGATCTTGCGATCCTGGTGATCCTGTGGGTGCAGCTCGTGGTCGGGCTGATCACGCTGCCGCTTTCCTGGTCGCATTCCGACGGCAGCGTGATGCTGATCCTGGCCGATTGGGCGCAGCGCATCCTGACCTTGCGCGCCGTCGACGCCGAGGCGCTGGCCGGGCTGCCCTGGCCCTACCTGTTCCATGTCGTGTTCGGCATGACGATCTTCCTGCTGTTCCCGTTCAGCCGCCTGGTCCACGTGTGGAGCGGCTTCGCATCGGTCGGCTACCTGTTCCGCCCCTACCTGGTCGTGCGCAGCCGGCGCATGAACGTGCCGGCCGGCCACAACCAGCCGCGCCGCCCCGGTGCGGGCCACTGAAGGAGACGCCATGCGAGTCGAACACGTCGATCTCAGCACCCCGCAGCGGCCGCCGGGCGTGGCCCGCATCAACGGTGTGGCGCTGCATGCGCCGAGCGAGGCGCTGTCCGCGGACGAGCTGCGCCAGCGCGCCTGCACCGAGCTGCTGCGCCAGGCCGCGCAAGCGGCAGGATTCCTCGATGCAGCCGACGCCTGCGGAGCCGACGGGGCCACGAGCGAGGCCGCCACCGCCGCGATCGAGGCCTTGCTCGAGCGAGCGGTCCCGCTGCCCGAGCCGTCGCAGGAGGCGTGCCGTCGCTACTACGCTGCCCACGAGCCTTTGTATCGCACCGGCGAGCAGGTGCGCGTGCGGCACGTCCTGTTCGCGGTGACACCGGGTGTCGACGTGGTCGCCCTGCGCAAACGGGCCGAGATGGCGATGCTGGAGGTGCGCTGCTTCGACGGCAGCGCGGCGCCGAGCTTCGACGCGGTGGCGGCCAAGCTCTCGAACTGCCCGAGCGGCGCCTCGGGCGGAGACCTCGGCTGGCTCACCAGCGCCGACTGCGCGCCGGAGTTCGCCCGCGAGCTGTTCGCAAGCAAAGAGGTCGGCGTGCTGCCGCGGCTGGTGCACAGCCGTTTCGGACTGCACGTGGTCGAGGTGCTCGAGCGCGAGGCGGGCACGCAGCAACCCTTCGAGTCGGTGCGCGGCGCGGTCGAGACCGCGCTGCGTCAGCAGGTCTTCGTCGCGGCGATGCGGCAGTTCTTGCAGGTGCTGGCGGGGCAGGCGCAGGTCGAGGGGGTGGACCTCGACGCGGCGCAGACGCCGTTGGTGCAGTGAGGCGTGGCCGGACCCTTTGCAACGAGGTCCGGTGCCTGGTTCTCGCCAATCCTCAAGCCGCCTTGAGATCCTCCAAGGGCCCGAAGAACTCGTAGCGGAGTTGCTGCTCCGGCACGCCCAGCGCCAAGCCGTGCGCCAGGACCGCCCGCATGAAGGCTTTCGGGCCCAGGAAGTAGAGGTCGACGTTCCTGTCCGCGGGCAATGCCTTGGCCAGCAGCTCTTTCGTCAAGAAGCCCGTGGCGTGAGGCCGGTCGGCTGCGCGCGGCTCCTCGTAGATGTAGAGCGGCTTCACATTGGAGTGTTCGGCAGCGAGGGCGTCGACCCGATCCCGGAAAGCATGCACGCCGCCATGGCGCGCGGCGTGAATGAACCGAATCGGCCGGCCGGTCGGCGCCGCTGCTTCCAGCATGCTCATGGCAGGAGTAATACCGACGCCTCCCGTGACCAGCAGAAGAGGACGGTGGTTTGCAGTCGGTCCATCGAGCGTGAAGTCGCCGCATGGCGCCTGGACGCGAAGTCGTGTACCGACCGTCGCGTGCTCGTGCAGCCAAGTGGACACGCGCCCACCGTCCTCTCGCTTGACGCTGATGCGGTACCAAGCCTTGCCCGGAGCGTCCGACAACGAGTAGTTGCGCCGCATCGCTTGGCCATCGACGGAAAGTACCAGGGTCAGATACTGACCCGGCATGAAAGCCAGCAGTGCCTCGCCATCCAGCGGCTCCAAGTAGAACGACGTGATGAGCTCGCTCTCCTCCTGACGGCGTGCGACGCGGAAGTCGCGCTCGCCGCGCCAGCCGCCGGGGCGTTTCTCATTGGCGTGGTAGACCTCCTCTTCGGCGGCGATGAGCAGGTCGGCCAAGGCCCCATAGGCCTCGCCCCAGGCTTTGATGATGTCGTCGGTCGCGACGTCGCCCAACACTTCCTTGATCGCTCTGAGCAGGCAGCTGCCCACGATCGGGTAGTGCTCCGGCAGCACGCCGAGTGCGGCATGCTTTTGAATGATTCGCGGCAGAGCGCCTGCGATTTCCTCGAGGCGGTCGATGTGCGCCGCATAAGCGAGTACGGCGCCGGCCAACGCCCGGGCCTGCGTTCCCTTGGCTTGATGCGACTCATTGAAGAAGGCCTTGACCTCGGGGTGGTTCGCGAACATGAGCTTGTAGAAGTGGCTCGTGATCGCCTCACCTTGCTGCTGAAGGACGGGCACCGTGGCCTTGACGAGAGAGATGGTCTGGGCAGAAAACATGGAGGGCGCCTGAAGGGTAGTGAACGGATGCCAAGACTCACTCACGATCCGTGCCTGGTCGAAGCGCTCGCTAAGCCATTGTTTTCTCTGATGAAATTCTCGCTGTGGTCCAATCGACAACTTGATTCGTTGTTCTGATGACCACGGAGAGTCGATTTTGACAACAACCCTGCCCGGTGCTTCCGAAACCGAAGAAGGCCGCTACCAGGCGCTGCTGACAGCGGCCCGCGACGTCGTGCATTGCGATGCTGCAGCGCTGTTGCGTTTGGATGGCGATGCATTGACGCCGGTGGCCATAGACGGCCTGAGCCACGAGGCGCTGGGGCGTCGCTTTCCGGTGGCAGCGCATCCGCGATTGGCTCGTTTGCTCGGCACCCACGGCGGATTGCGCTTCCCGCGCGACTGCTCCATGCCGGACCCGTATGACGGCCTGGTGGCCGGACAGCCCGAGCTTCTTGCCGTGCACGACTGCATGGGGGCGCCGCTCTTCCTGCGCGGCAAGTTGTGGGGCTTGCTGACGCTCGATGCCCTCGAACCGACCGCCTTCGACAACGTGAGCCCGTCGCAGCTGCAGGCCTTGGTCAGACTCGTCGAGACCGGCCTTGACGCGACCGACACCATTCGCCAGATGGAGGAACGCGCGGCACGTGAGCGCGCCGTCGCGCACGCCTTGAATTCGGGCCGGATGACGACCCGGAACCTGCTCGGTACCAGCCCCGCAATGCAGCGGCTGCGCAGCGAGATCGACGCCGTCGCCGTTTCAGACCTGACGGTGTTGTTGCTTGGGGAAACGGGTGTCGGCAAGGACTTGGTTGCACAGCGCTTGCACGCCAGCTCGCATCGCAAAGACCGGCCGATGGTTCAGGTCAACTGCGCGGCCTTGCCCGAAACACTCGCTGACAGCGAACTGTTCGGACACAAGCGAGGCGCGTTCACTGGGGCGGTGCAGGACCGAACCGGCAAGTTCGAACTGGCCGACGGTGGCACGCTGTTCCTGGATGAGATCGGTGAACTGCCCTTGTCTGTGCAGGCGAAGCTGCTGCGCGTGCTGCAAGGCGGCGAAGTACAACGCCCGGGCAGTGACAAGACGCTGACGGTCGACGTTCGAGTCATCGCGGCCACCAATCGAGACCTGCCTGCGGCCATTGCGCAAGGGCGCTTCCGCGCCGACCTTTACCACCGCCTGTCGGTATACCCCTTGGTCGTGCCCCCATTGCGCGAACGTGGCCGCGACGTGCTTGCGCTCGCCGGCTGGTTCTTGGAGGAGAACCAGCATCGACTCGGTGCGCGCAACCTGCGTCTCTCGCCGGCGGCGAAGTCGGTCCTGCTCGCTCACACATGGCTCGGCAACGTGCGCGAACTCGAGCACGTGATCAGCCGCGCTGCGCTGCGTGCCTTCAGTGAGCAGGGTCGCAGTGGCCGGTGGGTCGCCATCGAGCCGACGCACTTGGCACTCGGCTCCCACAGCCCTTTGTCCGTCGCCCTCGGGTCGCCCATACCGCGCGATGAGCCGAAGGACGGCGTCCAATACCGCTCATTGCCCGGCCTGACCCTCCGCGATGCGACGCAGGCGTTTCAGCGGCAGTGGCTTGAGGCAGCCCTGAGCCGACATGGCGGTCACGTGAGCAATGCCGCTAAAGAAGCCGGCATGGACAAGAGCAACTTCCATCGCTTGCTGCGGCGGCTGGTAGTGCTCCAAAGCAACCCGAAGATGCCTCCATAAACTTAGCCCCCGCCCCCGAAGGCCACGCCAAACGCGACGGCCTCTCGGATCTCGGACGAAGGCCTGAGTCTCGATGGCCGCCTGCCACCCGGCCTTGATCTGCATCAAACCCCGCCACGCCCATGCTGGCTAGAGTGCTTGCAATGGCACTGCTGCACGCGAACCGGGACAAGCGATCGCCGTGCAAGCGCTGACGGCCGGTCTGCCGACCTCGGTGACTCACGCCATCCTCGAGACGCAATCGCTGGAGCTTCATGGCCAACGCCCCGAACGATTGGGACCCCAGGTCCGAGGCGCTGCTTGCCGATCAGATTGCCGGCTATGACGCCATGCGGCAGCGCTGCCTCGGGCTGGGCTTCATCGTCAGCATGATGATGGTTCACGCACCGGTGATCCTGTCGGCCGTCGCCCGCGTCAAGCTGCAGTTCGGCGTCTTCCTTTATGTGCGCTCCGCGGGGCCGGGGGACGCTTCGGGCGGCTGTGCGCAACCTCGAGACACTCAGCCATGACGCCCTTCTCCAAGATTGGAGAACCGCCGCACCGGCCGGTCACCGTGCCGAGCTTCGCGCTCTGGCAGCTCGGTTTTCGCCCCTTCTACCTGCTGGCGAGCGTGTTCGCCGCGCTGTCGATCGCGCTGTGGGCGCTGCAGTTCGCAGGCCTGCTCGGCGGCGCCTACCTGCAGGGGCCGCTGTGGCATGCGCACGAGATGCTGTTCGGCTTCGCGCTCGCGGTGCTGGTGGGCTTTCTGTTCACGGCGGGGCGCAACTGGTCGAATCGTCCGACCCCGACCGGCGCGTGGCTGGCGGCCTTGGTGGCGCTCTGGGCGGCAGGGCGCGTGCTCGTGCTCACGCCTTTCGGCTGGGCAGCCGCGATCGTCAACGCCGCATTTCCGCTCGCCGCGGCGATTGCGCTGGCCATTCCCTTCATCGCCTCACGCAGTCGCCGCAACTACTTCTTCGTCGGCGTGTTGCTGATGATGTCGGCGGCCGTGCTGGCGGTGCACCTGGAGCAGCTCGGCGTGCTGCAGATTCCCGGCTGGATCGGCATCCAGCTCGCGCTCGACGGCATGCTCTTCATCATGGCCGTGATGGGCGGCCGGGTGATCCCGATGTTCACCAACAACGGTGTGCCGGGCGCGAACGCCACCCGTCGCCCTGCGCTCGAGAAAGCCGCGCTCGGGACGGTGCTCGCGCTGCTGCTCGCCGATGCACTGCAGTTGCGCGGCGCCCCCTTGGCCGCATTGGCAGGCATCTGCGCGGCCGCGCATCTCGCCCGCTGGACGCTGTGGCAGCCGTGGAAGACGCGCCGCGCACCGATGGTCTGGGTGCTGCACGCCGCCTACGCCTGGATACCGCTGCACCTCGCGCTGCGCGGCCTGGCGGAGATGGGCTGGGTGACGCCGTCGGTGGCCACCCATGCGTTGACGGTGGGCGCCATCGGCGCTCTGATGATCGGCATGATGACGCGCACCGTGCTGGGCCACACCGGCCGGCCGCTGCGGGCCGGCCGGGCCGACGTCGCCTGCTACCTGCTCGTGCTCGGCGCGGCGCTCGTGCGCGTGTTCGTGCCGCTGATCGCGCCGGCACTGACGGTGCATGCCGTGCTGTGCTCGGCCGCGCTGTGGTCCGCAGGCTTCGCCTTGTATGCGCTGCACTACGGGCCAATGCTCATCCGCCCGCGCGTCGACGGGCGGCCCGGCTGAGCCTTGGACTACGCGTCCTCGAGATGATCCACCAGGCCGCCGTCGCGCTCTCGGTGACGGGCTTCCTCACGCGCAGCCTCGGCCGCAGCGTGGCTCGCCGCGCTGGCGACCTTCGTCGCCATCGTCTCGGTGCGCTCACCAAGAACCCGCTCGGCGTTCTCGGGCATTGACGCAGCGCAAACCCGCTCGGGCCGCTCGCAGCGACGATCACGCGATGGACAACACCTTGGTATTCGACCAGCTGCTGCAAGCCGCAGCGGCGCAGCCCGATCCGCAACGGCTGCTCTTCGTTTTTGCCGCCGCCGAACTGCCGGACGACGCAACGCCCGCGCAGCGCGAGCGCTTTGCCGCCGGTGAAGGAGGCAGCCTGACGCCGATGATGTGCATCGACAAGGGGCTGGACCAGTTGACGGACTTCGGCGCACTGGTCGCCGAATCGGAAGAAGCCGGCCCGCCCTGGCAAGTGATGTTCGCGGCCGGGCTGGCCGGCCACGATGGTCAGCCGCCAACCGAAGCGCAAATCGAGCACGCGCTGCAGAGCATGGCCGAGCGCGTGCGCGCCGGCATGGTCGAGAGCCTTCTGGCGCTCGACCGGCAGGGGGAGGCGCTGAGCTTCGCCTGAATTGACCGTCTCGAGGGTCAAAGGAATCGCATGCCTCACCTCACCACCCGCATCATCCGCGAAGAGCATCGCGCGCTCTCGGCCATGTTGCGCTCCATCCTGTCGCTGCTGGCGCAGCACCGGCTCTCACGCACGCTGCCCGATTTCACCGCCTTGCGGGCGATGCTGTTCTACGTCGACGAGTTCCCGGAAAAGCGGCATCACCGCAAGGAATCGGAGCTGTTCTTTCCGAAGTTGCGTGCGCGCACCCCGATGTCGCGCGACCTTCTCGATCACCTCGACGCAGATCACGGACGCGGCGAGCGCCGGGTCCGCGATCTGGAGCATGAGCTCCTGGGCTTCGAGATGCTGGGCGAGCCACGCCGCGTGGCCTTCGAGCAGGCGGCCGAGCGCTACGTGGATTTCTACCTCGCCCACATGGCGCTAGAGGAACAGCAAGTCTTTCCGCTCGCCGAACGGGTGCTGACACCGCAGGACTGGGCCGAACTCGACGAGGCGTTCGCCGCCAACCGCGACCCCCTGACCGGCCACGAACCCGAGGCCGAGTACCAGGCGCTGTTCACACGCATCGTTAACCTGCTGCCCGAGCCGATCGACTTGGGCAGCGTGAAGGGATGAAGCCGCAGGCGCTCACGATCTCATGGAAGAACGATCGGATCGTGTCGCAAGCACCTGCGCTCGATTTCGATCAAGTCGCCCTTCCGCTCGAACGCCGAACCGCGGCGCGCCGGCGTGTCGCAGGCCGCCGCATTGAAGTAGCGCAAGGCCGATCGCGACGCTTGCAGCAATCCACCCGAGCGCCGCATGGCGCGGACACCGCGCAATGAACTATCGAAGCCTCCTCGTCCTGCTCGACGGTGAACCGCGCTGCGATGCGCGCGTTGATCTCGCGGCATGTTTCGCGGTGGCGCATGGCAGCCACCTCATCGGCGTGGCGCCCACGGGCGTCATCGGACTCGGCTCGGGTTTGGGCGCCGCGGCGCGGTACGTCGAAGACGCCGCCCGCGCGCGAAGCGACGCCATCGACCACGCGGGCCGATGGGCGGACCGGTTCCAGGCCCGTTGCCGCGCGGCGGGCGTGGCCTCGCTGGAAGCCGACGCTCACGAAGGTGATCCGCTCGTGGCTGTGCTGCACCATGCACATTGCGCCGACGTGGCGGTCATCGGCCAGGCCGATCCCGCCAGCCCTGCGTACCGGGACGAACAACGCTTCGTCGAACAGGTGCTGCTCCACAGCGCCCGGCCGACCTTGATCGTGCCCTGCTCTGGACACATC
>NZ_JACDCU010000265.1:0-3219 GCF_013817365.1 Methylibium sp.
GTCAGATGAGGCTGTCGCGTTCCACACGAAACGGCATAGAGCCCATCTTCATCGCTGCTGTCAATGTTTGCTTTTTCTTCCAGTAGCTCGCCCAGGGGTCAGTGCTCTGGAACGAGAGGTGCTCACGTGCAGTCGGGATACTCCAATGCGAGCCGCTCTTGAGCTTCGGCAGCTCCTCCCAGGACACGGGCATGGAGACACCGAGACCCGGACGCGCGCGGGCGGAGAACGCCACTGCAGTCGTTGCACCCAATCCGTTGCGAAGATAATCGACGAAGAGCTTGCCGACGCGGTTTGCAGGGCCGCTCCGGGCTACGAAGCGCGATGGAATGGCCTTGGCCAAGTGCTGCACAACGGCCTGCGAGAAATCCTTGACCGTGTCGTAGTCCATTCGGGGAGTAAGCGGCACGACAACGTGCAGTCCTTTGCCGCCAGACGTCTTGAGCCACGCTTCCAGCCCGAGCTGGGTCAGGAGAGCGCGAACAAGCATCGCCGCCTCCTGGACCTGCGGCCATCCGGTTCCTTCACCTGGGTCGAGGTCGAAGACCATGCGGTCGGGCGCATTGATGTTCTTGACCGTGGAGTTCCAGGTGTGCAGCTCGATGACGTTCATCTGCGCGGCGCCGGCGAGCGCTTGAGCATTGCCGACCTCGAGCAACGAGTCATGGCCTGGCCATAACGAAGCAGGCAACTCCGTGATGCCTGGAATGCCGATTTTCTCGCCGTGCTTCTGGAAAAACTGGGGGCCGCCGACGCCCTCCGGCCCTCGGACAAGCGAGCAGGGACGGCCCTTGATGTGAGGAAGAATCCAGTCGGCGACAGACTCGTAGTACCGAACCAGGTCCAACTTGGTCAAACCCGTGCTGGGGTCAATCACGCGCTCGCCGTGGGTCACCTTGATACCACCGACGCCGGCATTCCCCGCCGACCGAAGCGGCGCCGGTCCGTCGGTGGTCTTGGCCGTCTCTCTCTTGATGGCCCGGGCCGGCTTGTCGGTGCGCAGCGCGACGTACGAGGCGTGTCGTATCTGACCGTCGGGGGTCCATTCGGCAAAGTCGACCTCGGCGACTACCTTGGGCTGAACCCATCGCTCGCTGCCGGCGACGCGCTTCGACCATCGGCCGGGCTTGGCCGTACCGGCAGCGAACGGCGACTTCGGTACTTCGAGCTTGACCAGCTTGCGCTTCAGGTCGCCAGCTTCTTCAGAGCTCCACCCGGTGCCGACGCTCCCCACCGAAATGAGCTTCCCCTCCGGTCCATAGACCCCGAGCAGCAGGCTGCCAATCTGCCGCGACCCGTCGCTCCGGTCCGTGTAGCCGCAAACGACGAACTCCTGTCGTTGCTTGCACTTCAGCTTGAGCCAAGTTTCTGTGCGCCGTGAGGCATACGGAGCATCGGCTCGCTTGGCAATGACGCCCTCGAGGTTCATCTTGCATGCCCCCCCCGTGCCAATATGACCTGCGCCACCTCCCTCTGAGAAATCAGTGAGCAACGAGGTAGGTATGACAGTCAACCATCAATCCAAGGCAGCCGTGCACGCAGTCAAGAGTTTGTCCGATCCGTTCGCATCGCAAGGAGCCCGTAGGGCGACTGAAGATGCGAGCGGATCGGCAGCGCCAGTTGCCCGTTCCGATGCCAGCGCCGAGGTCGTGCCGCACGCGCGACGCCGGCAGTTTTCCAACGCCGACAAGCGCCGCATTCTCGACGCGGCCGACCGCTGCACCCGACCCGGTGAGATCGGTGCGCTGATGCGCCATGAGGGCGTGTACTCGTCCTCGTTGAGCACCTGGCGGCGCCAGCGCGAGGCAGGCGATCTGGCCGCGCTGGCGCCGCACAAGCGTGGCCCCAAGATTCCTGCCAATCGTGCCGAGACGCTGCAGATCGCGCAACTCACCCGCGAGCGCGACGGGCTCAAGCGCGAGCTCGACAAGGCGATGCTCGTGATCGGAGTTCAAAAAAAACTTGCCGCACTGCTGGGCACTCTGATCGACGACAAGGACGAGAAGCTGTGATGGCCGCCGTCCAGGAACTCACCTCCGCCCTGGGCGCCGGTGCCGCCTGCCGCGCCATGGGCCTGTGGAGGGGCGCCCCTGCGCGCCAGCGCGGCCAGGCGCACCGTGCAGCGTTGGTGGGACCACGTGCCCGACGCGCGCCGCGTGCACGACCTCCACTGGCTCTGGACGCCGCGGAGAACCAGATCGTGCTGGACACGCTCAACAGCGAGCGCTTCGCCGACACGGCCCCGGCGGCCGTGCATGCCACGCTGCTGGACGAGGGCCGATACCTGGGTTCGGTGCGCACCATGTACCGCGTGCTGGCCGCCAACGGCGGTACCCGCGAGCGCCGCAATCAACTCGTCCACCCGGCCTACGCCAAGCCCGAGTTGCTGGCGGTGGCGCCCAACCAGGTCTGGTCGTGGGATATCACCAAACTCAAGGGGCCGGCGAAGTGGACGTGCTTCCACCTGTACGTGATCCTGGACATATTCAGTCGCCTGGTGGTGGGCTGGTTGATCGCCGATCGCGAGGACGCAGACTTGGCCGAGCAGCTCATCGCCGATACCGTGGCGCGTCACGACATCGAGCCAGGCATGCTCACGCTGCACGCCGATCGCGGCACCAGCATGCGCTCCAAACCCGTGGCCGCGCTGCTGGTGGACCTGGACATTGCCAAGAGCCATAGCCGGCCCTACGTCTCGGACGACAACCCGTATTCCGAGGCGCAGTTCAAGACCCTGAAATATCGGCCGGACTTCCCGGCGCGCTTCGGCTGTATCGAGGACGCACGGGCCCATTGCCAAGCCTTCTTCGCTTGGTACAACACGATGCATCGGCACTCAGGCATTGGCTACATGACGCCGTACAGCGTCCATCACGGTCAGGCCCAGCAGCTACGCAGCGTCCGCCAGGCCGCGCTGGATGACGCATTCCGTGCCGCGCCAAACCGATTCAAAGGCCGCCGTCCTGAACCGCCTGCGCTGCCCACTGCGGCGTGGATCAACCCACCAACGTCGGAGGTCATCACCCCGAAATCATCACAGCCTTGCACAGTAAATTCATGACGCCGGGTGGCGCAAAGTCATTGACACGTTCCGGCCGCGTAGAGCGACAGCGTGCCATGCCTGAAGTACTCGAACCCATGGCGCTCCGCGCGCCCGGGCGACAGCGGCAGCACCGGGTCCTTGCGATCCAGCGCCTGGATCGCCGTCTTCTCGTCAAC
>NZ_JACDCU010000265.1:3229-5903 GCF_013817365.1 Methylibium sp.
ATCACAGCCTTGCACAGTAAATTCATGACGCCGGGTGGCGCAAAGTCATTGACACGTTCCGGCCGAGGTCAAGATGGAAGCCGGGTCGGCTTCGAAGTCGGCGCTGAATCGGACATGCTCTGTCCCTTTGTCCTCGAGCAGCGTCCGAAGCACCTGGCGGCGGTGCACCAGTTCGACATTGCGAAGGTCGTAGCCCCCGAAAAAGGGCACGTCGAACAGGAAGTAGACGATGCCGGCGCTGCTGGTGCGATGGTCGAATGACTTCTGCAGTGCGTTGAAGTCGGGAGCGCCGTTGTCGCCCAAGACGACGATTTCGCCGTCGAGCCAAGCCGATTGAAGGCCGAGCTGCTCGAGCTCCTTGACCAATCCAGGCATCTTCGCGGACCAGTCGTGTCCGCCGCGTGTGACAAGGGTGGCTTTGCCCTTGTCGATACGCGCCATGATGCGGTAGCCGTCGAACTTGATTTCGTACAGCCAGGTCCCGGTGAGCGGCACACCCGTCGCGAGCGTCGCAAGTTGGGGCGTGAGTTTGTCGGGCAGCGGAGCTTGAACCGCGCCCGGGACGATTGAGTCGGCGCGCGAGCTCGCTCGCTTCGACGCTTTCTTCACCACCGGTGCGGCTGACTTCAGTGCCGTGGTTGTCCTTGGCGCACGCGTCGGCAGTGGCTTCGCAATGACGCTGTCCGGTAGCGCCCTCACCACGTCGTACTCCGCCTTGGGGCGCGCGAACTCGTCGCGCTTCTTGAAGAGAATCCACGGCTCTTGCTTTTCGCCGCCTTTGGCAATCTTCACTAGCTCCCACAGGCCCGCCATCTTCTGACCGTGCATGCGGAAGACCAGCTTTCCCTTGGTTATCCCTTCGTTCGGGTCACCGACCGGCTCCCACGTGCCGTTGTCCCAAACAATGACCGTGCCGGCTCCGTACTGCTTGGGCGGAATCGTCCCCTCGAACGTCCCGTAGGAAAGCGGGTGGTCCTCGACATGGATGGCCATCCGCTTGTCCGCCGGGTCGTAGCTCGGGCCTTTCGGTACCGCCCAGGATATGAGCACGCCGTCCAGCTCGAGTCGGAAGTCGTAGTGCAACCTCGAAGCCGCATGCTTCTGGATGACGAAAGAAAGGGCCTCACCGGGTGGGGCAGTCTCGCCGCGAGGCTCGGACGTGACGGCGAAGTCTCGCTTGGCCCAGTAACGGGCCAGCGGACCGGTAGCGACAGCAGCGGTTGGCATGACGTCAGCTTAAGCAGCGGCGAGGCCGCCCCGAAGAGGCCCTATCCACAGGTCCCTGTAGGATTGAACCGGCAACAACTCGCGCTCGCGGGCTGCGGCCATAACCGGCGCGTTCAACCATTTGCCCAGGAAACTCGTACCTTTCCCGAGCAAACTTCTAAGGAGACAGACATGGCTGACGACAAAGGTAAATCCGGCGGACAGGACCGCACGCGCATCGACGTGAACCAAGACTACGAGCTTCGCGACTGGTCCAAGAAGTTCGGCGTGACTCCTGATGAACTGAAAGCGGCTGTCAAGGTGGTGGGCACTAACGCTGACGCCGTGGAGCGGCATCTCAAGGGCAAGGCCAAGTAGGCTGCTCACAAGTGCTCGCTTCGCTCGAGGCGACGGTAAGCGCTAAAGTGACGCAAGGCTCCACGCTCGTCGCCAAGGCTTTGCTGGAGCCGCCCGGCGTTGTAATGCGCGTCAGCTAGGTCGGGGTTCAGCACCAAGGCACGCTCATAGCTCGCAAGCGCTTCCTTCGGCTTGCCTTGGTCTTCAAGGGCGATGGCGTGGTTGAAATGCAAGAGCGGGTCTTCGGCGCCGTGCTGCAGCGCGGCTTCGTAAAGCTCGACCGCTTCATCGCATCGACGCGCCTCGCAGAGCAGCGCACCGAGGTTCAAGTAGGCATGCACGTAAGCTGGCGACAGAGCAACTGCCTGGCGATATGCCGCTTCGGCTGCCTTCGGGTCGGTCTCCTCAGCCTGCTCTCCGCGCTCGAACCAAGCCTCATGTTCGCGAGGCGGCTCACCCGAGCGTGGCTGCAGGAAGGCAACGGAACCAGCGACCGGGGCCACCTCGAAGTCCATGAGCAGCTGTCCCGAGTCGGCATCCCAAGGCCCCAGTCGGTCACGTACGACCACGTTCGCTCCCACCGCGGTAATGCGCAGGCCCGTGAGCGGGAGTTCGTCCGGCAGGTTCGCTTGGAGCTTCGTCAGCGCTCGCAAGATTTTGCGGGGCGCAACCTTGGCCTGCTGCAGCGCATAGGCGGTACGCAAGAGCATCAGGTCCTGGAATGAGAAGCGATGTTCGTTTCGAGCGCCGCGCGTGGGAGACACGAATCCTGCTCCGATGAGCCCCGTCACGACGGTTCGGGAGAGGCCCAGCATCTCCTGGACACGCTTCAGGGTGAACGGAGCTTCGTGTGGCGGCCCGGTCACTTTTTCGCTCGGGCCCGTGCCGGCGTCGAGGCAGGCGCGGCCACGGGCTCAGCCGATTTCGGCGCACGCTTGACACCCTTGCGCTCCTTGGCTCCTTGCATCGTCGTGACGTTCGATGGAGCCGCCTTCGCCGGCGCTTTCGCGGGAGCACCGCCAGCCGGCTTCTTGCCCAAGCTGGCTTGCAGTGCGGCCATCAGGTCGATGACTTGGCCACCAGCCGGCTCGTCTTCGGTATGGGCTGAAGC
>NZ_JACDCU010000266.1 GCF_013817365.1 Methylibium sp.
TCTCGCGCTGCTGCGTCTGCCAGGCGAGCGAGGGGCGCACGTAGCCGTTCTCGAGCGAGAAGTCGATCGCCTCCTGGCTGATCTCGCCAGCGTCGAGGCCGCTGTAGAGCGCCTCGAACCAGAAGGACTCGAACGGATGGCCGCGCCGCAGCCATGGCTGCCGGGACTTTCCCGTGTAGTGCAGCAGGCCGGTGCGGCCGGGCTCGTAGTGGTCGAACGAATTCCAGTGCCGCGGAAAAGAGCCCTTGAGCCAGATCGGCCTGAGTTTCATCAAGGCTTCGTAGCTATAGCGTCCCCCGTCGAGATCGTCGGCAATGCGTTGCGGCGACCAGTCGCGCAGCCGGTCGCACTGCAGCAGCATCACGCTGGAGGCGCGCATGCCGGTGCCGCCGTCCGGGCCGCGGCCGACGCGCCGCAGCACCCGCGCGCCGAAACGCATCGGGCGGTCGTACAGCTCGGCGATGTCGCGCAGCACGAGTTGGTCGGAGTCGACGTAGATCGCGCGGCTGCGCCAGCCGGCAAGCATGGGCACGGCGAAGCGGTGAAAAGAGAACGGCGTGCCCGGCCGGTTTTCTGGGCGCTGCGGCAGCACGAGCGTTTCGCCGAGCAGTTCGCCGATCGACTGCACTTCCACCGGGCGCGACGCATGGCGGCGGATCGACCAGCGCAGCACCTCGAACAGGAGGCGGTGGGAGTGGACGGCGCCGACGTAGATGCGCAAAGGCTCGGTGGTCATCGCTTGGTTGCCGTGTTCGGGCCGGTGTTCGACCCGGTTGTCGGCCGGTCTTCGAAGTGCAGGTGCGCGCTCGCTCCTGCGAAGCCGCGCAGTTTAGCGGCACCGCTCACGCCGTTGCGTCATCGTCGATGGGTCGGATGCCGACCGACTCGTAGACCGCGAAAGCGCGGTCGTTGTAGCGACGACCGGCACCGCGCGCGGATTGCGGCAGCACGCTGCGCACGGTAACCCGGTCGCCCAGCGACACCATCGACAGCAGCGCCGTCGTCAAGGTGCCGACGACCAGCGCGCCCGACAGCAGCGGCACCAGCACTTCGACCGGAAGCCGCGCCGGCACCTCCACCACCCCTTCGGCTGGCACGCTCAGTTGTCGGTGCAGCGGTATGCCGCCACCGGCCGGATGCGCCTTCAGCGCGACCACGTCGCCGCGCTCCGCGTGAGTCCGGGCCAATGCTTCGATGCGCTGGCGCAGGTCCGGATAAGCCTGCAGGAAACGCGGATGCGGCAGCAGCAGCAGGAGGCGGATCGCTTCGCAGCGCGCCGCGTCGAAGCCGGCAGCGACAGCGGCGGTCATGCAGACCTCGCGCACCCAGGCATCGGCGAACCATTCGGGCCGCAGGGGCTGCACCGGCTTGCCCCGCAGCCCCGAATGCACCTGCTCGGGCAGCAGCACGTAGGCGTCCTGCACCGCCTGCGAGCCGCCGATCTCCGAGGGCCGTTCGACATGCAGACCGTACTTGAGCCGGCGCCTCCAGCTGGAGAGGTTCTGGCGCCAGACCGGCTGCGCGTCCTGGCGCGGCAGGTAGCTGTACAGGCCGTCGTCGATGTACGTGCGCCTCGCCCCGGGGCAGCCGCGCACGGCAGCGTAGAACTCGGTGCGCCGGTCGTTGCCGATCGCCAGGGTCGAGGGGGCCAGCGCCGCCGTGAAATCGCTGATCTCGCGCAGCAAACGACGCGCGGGCCCGACCGATCTGAGGGCCGGAAACCGCACGACGCTCACCTCCGATGTGGAACTGGCCTCCAAGGCCTCCGCGATGTAGTCGCGTTCGCCGGGCCGCTGGTCGATGAGCACCAGCGTGTGCGCCTGGTCCTTGAACGGCCCTCGCATCAGACCGAGCGAAAAGAACACGTGCAAAGGCGTCGATGCGAGAAAGAGAGTGGTCATCACAGGAGGGCGAACGCCAGAACGGTCATCTTACGGTGCCGATTCCACGCCCTCGTCGGGACGAACGAGCCGCTCGCCCAGCGCGGCCCACTCGCGGCTGATCACCTCGACCGTGTAGCGGCTGTCGATCAACTGCCGCGCGCGCTGCACGCGCAGTGCGCGCTCCTCGGCATCGTTCATCAGCGTGCCCAGGCCGTCGTCCCAATCGTCGAGGACAGCGAGGCCGCGAAACTCCTCGTAGGAAGGAATCGAGCCCGCGGCCACGGCGACACCCAGCGCAAACGCTGTCACCAACCGGTTGTTGGTCTTGCAGACCGTGACCGGGTTGGCCTGCACCGGCACCGGCACCAGCGCCACGCCGTGCGCCGGCATGACCGCGCCGAACAGTCGGTTCGACCAGGGCAGGTACAGGCTCGGAAACCGCCAGGCCGACCGCAGCCGGCGAAACTTGCGGTGGCTGTTGCTGATGACCGTCAGGCTCAGCGACGCGCGCGCGTGGTGCCGGTTCAGTGCGTCGGTCAGGGATTCCAACTCGAGCATGCCGCCGTCCGCATGACGAAACCCGTGGTTGCCGAACCAGACCAGCCGGCGGCCCGGCGACGCAGGGTGCCACGCGAAGAACAGCCCCTGCCGGAGCCGATGAGCGTGTTCACCCAGGGCGAGCTTCTCGCTCCGTGCCGCCGGCGTGGTGATGTCGTCCACCGCATCCTCGATGACGCTGATGCCTCGAACGTTCGGGCAATGCGTTCTGACCTCCTCGGCCAGCCGCTGCGAGGCAGTGACCACCCAGTCGGCGGCATGAACCGCTTCCACGAGATGAGCCGAACGGGACTGCAGGTGGCTGCCGACGGGCTGGTCTTGGCGGTAGTGGAAGTGGTTGTCGCACAGGTCCAGCACCCATCGCGTGCCGCTCGACTCGCGCAAGGCCTGGGCCTGCGCCACAGACGCGGGGTCGTAGCGCTTGCTGAGAACCAGCACCCCCGGCGGCGGGTCGCCCGGCGCGTAGAGCCGGCCGGGTGCGCCCAGCCTGCTCAGCCCTTCGATCACCAGCGCACACCGGATCCGGTAGCTGGCGACGCCGCGGTCGGTGGTGTGGGGCCAGAAGGCGATGTCCGCGGGAGGAAGCATCAGGCGCGCTGCAAGGGCTTGCGCCCGACGATGCGCATGTCGCGCGGCTCGCGCTTCTTGAACTGGGCGGCTTCCTGGCGCACCTCGACGAGGCCGACGCTTGCCAGCAGGTCGCGCAGGCTGTGGGGCGTGTAGCCCCAGCGGTGCACCATGAGCGGGTCCTGCCACTGCGGATCGCCGTAAAAGACCCACATGGTGCTTTGACCGCCCGCTTTGTCCGGCCGGGAGCCCGTCTCGGGGTCGGCGAGGAAGGCCTCGCAGGCCGACTTCAGGTTAGGGCATTCGATCACCATCGTGCCGCCCGGCTTGAGCACCCGCACCCATTCGCGCAGCACCGCCTCGATCTCCCAGCGCCAGAAATGCTCGACGACGTGGATCGCCATCACCTCGTCGGCCGAGTCCGACTCGAAAACGCCGAGATCACGCAGGTCGCACAGCACGTCGGGCGATTTGCCCGCGCGCGCCTGCGCCACGTCCACATTGACGTAACCCGGCAGCAGCTTGTCGCCGCAGCCCAGGTTCAGGCGCACCGCGGTGCTTGCCGATGCGGTGCCGTTTGCCGCGTCCGGCGCCACCTCACCACGCGGCGCAAACTCGGGCCGGCCCGCGCGATCCGCCACGGCGCCGCCGAGCCAGCCGATCCGCTTGCGCACGGATCGCTTGAGCTTGTTCAGACGCGCGGCGAGAGGCGAAGTCGCTGTTTTCATGGTGTCGATGTTCCGGTCGGCGAGGGCCGCAGCGCGGCCGGCCATGCATTGTCCCCAAGGATCGGCCGGCGCGGCCGAAGCAGCGGCCCGGCCCGCCCCCGACCGGCTCAGCGGCGGTACGAGGCGAGGCGGCGGATGGCGGCAAGCACGCTGGGCCGGCCCCAGCGGGCGTAGACGACTTCGCGGTTGCGCCGGCGGTCCGCTTCGGGCAGCGGCACCAGCGCTTGCGGATCACCTTGCTCCAGCGCTTCGGTCGAGTGGATCACAGCGCCCAGGCCGGCATAGAAGCCCAACAGCGGATTCTCCGGCCGCAGGAACACCTTCGCGCCCTTGTACAGCGCCGCGCCGATGGTGCCCACCGCCTTTTGCCGCCGATGGTTCATCACGACGAAGCCGCAGCTTCGCATCTGCTCGTTGTAGGCCTCGATCGGCATCCAGTTCCTGAGCGCGACGAAGCGCTCTGCGAAGCGCTCGCTTCCGGCCTGGGCGACGCGCTCCGCATAGCGGGTATTGCCGTAACTCAGAGGCACCACCAGCCGGCGGTCGCTGCCCAGCAGCGGCAGCAGCATGTCGAAGGCTTCGAGATGGTTGTTGGACAGGGAGGCCGAATTGCCGACCAGGATGTCAGGGCCCGCCATGAGGGCGGGGCCGCGGTCGAAGGTGTCCTCCACCGTGAAGGACGGCAGCGCGTGATACGTCGCGCGCAGTTCCGGCAAGGCGGCGCGGAGCAGGTCGACTTCGCTCGGATTGACGCTGAAGGCGTCGATGCGCGCGGCCACCGACACGATGGGCAGCGGCTTGCGGGGCCTCGGTCGGTCCCTGCTGCGTGTGACTTCGGGTTCCAGACGCGCGGTCTTGTCGAGGAGCAGGCCGCCGAGCTGGTCCTCGAGAAGCCGGTAGTAGTCGAAGCCCCAGCCGACCCAGACCACCACGCAGTCCGGCCGAACCGCGCGAAGGGCCTTCGCGAAGAGCGGAGTCATGCCATGCACAACCAGGAGATCGGCGGCGCGTACCTGCCGGGCCAGCAGTCGAGCCAGCTTGAAGTAGATCGACCGCCGCAGCCGCACGTTCGTCAAGTCGGCGACGTACTTCAGCGAACCACTCCTCGGCCGCGGCACGAGATAGGTATTGCGGCCGGGGAAGGCTTCCTCGAAGAGCACCTGCACGAGGGGAACGAACTTCTCGTCCGGAGCAAGGTGAACGATCTTCATGCGCTCTGCGCCACCGCATCGACCGACGCCAGCAGGCTGTCCACCACACGCTGCTCGTCCACCCCGATCCACAGCGGCAGCCGCAGCAGCCGTTGCGAAAGTGCGTCGGTGTAGGTCATCGGCCCGCTGCAGCGGCCGTAGCGCCGCCCCGCGGGCGAGCTGTGCAGTGGCACGTAGTGGAAGACCGGCCCGACGCCGCGCTTGCGCATCGCAGCGATCAGCGCCGTGCGGTGCGCCGGCGACCGGGCGAGGACGTAGTACATGTGCGCGTTGTGGCGGCAGTGCTCGGGCACGACCGGGCGGCGCAGCAGGCCCGCCGCTTCTGCGGGCGCCAAAGCCTGGTGATAGACATCCCAGACGGCCAGCCGTCGCTGCGTGATGCTCTCGGCGTCTTCCAGTTGCGCCAACAGGAAGGCCGCGCTCAACTCGCCGGGCAGGAAGGACGAACCCATCTCGCACCAGGTGTACTTGTCTACCTCGCCGCGGAAGAACTGACTGCGGTTGGTGCCCTTCTCACGCACGATCTCGGCCCGCTCGATAAGCCCCGGCTGGTTGATCAACAAGGCACCGCCTTCGCCGCAGATGATGTTCTTGGTCTCGTGAAAACTCAGGCAGCCGAGGTGGCCGATCGAGCCCAGCGCGCGGCCCTTGTAGCGGGCCATCATGCCCTGCGCGGCGTCCTCGATCACCATCAGCCGGCGCGCTTCGGCGATGGCCATGATCGTGTCCATCTCGCAGGCCACGCCGGCGTAGTGCACCGGCACGATGGCGCGGGTGCGCGGCGTGAGCGCACCATCGATCAGCGTCTCGTCGAGGTTGAGCGTGTCGGGCCGGATATCCACGAACACCGGCACCGCGCCGCGCAGCACGAAAGCGTTGGCGGTCGATGCGAAGGTGTACGAGGGCATGAGCACTTCATCGCCCGG
>NZ_JACDCU010000267.1 GCF_013817365.1 Methylibium sp.
CCCGCGATCGGGTTCAGCTCGGCCCGCTTGGCCGTCGTGCAGGCCCACTGGCTGTGCGTCACGGGGATGCCTTCCCGCGCATACCAGATCGCATCCTCGAGCAGCCGCGACAGCGGCATCCGCCCGCGCCACTCCCGGGCCAGCACGTGCGCCGCACCCCAACCCGACACCGTGCCGGCCACCGTGAGCGCGGCCAGGCCGCCGCGAAACGGAATGCTGCCGCCCACGCCACGCGGCGCATACGCCTCGAGCGTGGCGGCGGCGGCGCTGGCGCCGCTGGCATCGATGCCCAGCGACTGCCCGCCCGGCCCATTGATGACCCAGAAGCCGTCGCCGCCGATGGAGTTCATGTGCGGGTACACCACGGCGATGGAGGCCGCCGCCGCGATCATGGCTTCGAGCGCGTTGCCGCCTTCGCGCAGAACGCTCAGGGCGGCCTCGGCTGCCAGGCTGTGCGGCGCCACGGCGATGCCGCGGCGGCCGAGAAAAGATTGAGTCATGACGTGTGGGCCCGGTGGATGCGGTGAGCCGGATGAGCCTACCAGCCGATCGCCTCCGGCAGCCAGGTGGCGATGGGCGGAAAAAGGAACAGCAGGGCGACGCCCACGATCTGCAGCCCCACGAAAGGCAGCACGCCGACGTAGATGTGCCGCGTGGTGATCTCCGGCGGCGCCACACCGCGAAGGAAGAAGAGTGACCAGCCGAAAGGCGGCGTGAGGAACGAAGCCTGCAGATTGATGGTGATCAGCATCGCCAGCCAGACCGGATCGACCCCCGCCGCATTGAAGATCGGCAGGAACAGCGGCACGGCGATGTAGCTGATCTCGATCCACTCGAGAAAGAAGCCGAGCACGAAGATCAACCCCATCAGGAACCAGATGTCGCCATTGATGCCGCCCGGCAGCATCTCGAACAGGTCCTCGATCAGGCCTTCGCCGTGCAGCCCGCGAAAGGCCAGGCTGAACACCTGCGCGCAGATCAGGATGAACAGCACCATGGCCGAGATGCGCGTGGTGGTCTGCATCACCTCGCGCAGCACCGACAGCGACAGCCGGCGCGCGAGCGCCACCACGAGGATCGCCCCCAGCGCGCCCATCGAGGCCGCCTCGGTGGGCGCGGCGATGCCGCCGATGATCGAGCCCAGCACCGCGAACACCAGCGTCACGGGCGGCAGCGCCACCTTCACGACACGCAGCCACAGGTCGCGCCGGGAGAGCGCATCGCGCTCGGCCCGCGGCACCGGCGGCATGGCGTTGGGGCGCAGCATGCCGTACACCACGATCCAGGTGCAGTAGAGCGCGGCCAGCATCAGCCCCGGGAACACGGCGGCCGCGAACAGCGTGCCGACCGACAACTGCATGATGTCGGACAGCAATATGAGCACCAGGCTCGGTGGAACGATCTGCCCCAGAGTTCCCGACGCGCAGATCGCGCCGCACGAAACTCCTGGGTCGTAACCGCGCCGCAGCAGGGTGGGCAGGGTCAACAGGCCGAGCGTGATGACGGTCGCGCCGACGATGCCGGTGGTCGCACCCAGCAGCACGCCCACGCCGATGATGCCCAGTGCCATGCCGCCGCGCAGCCCGCCGGCGAGGTGGCCGATGACGTCGAGCAGATCCTCTGCCAGCCGCGATTTCTCCAGCATGACACCCATGAAGACGAACAGCGGAATCGCCAACCACTGGTAGTTGGCGACCACGCCGTAGATGCGTGCCGGCAGCAGGTTGAACAGACTCTCGCCGAAGCCCATGAAGCCGAAGATGAAGCCGCTCGCCGCCAGCGTGATGCCGACCGGCACGCCCGTCATCAGCAGGGCAAAGAAACCGATCAGCAGGCCGATCGCCAGCCACTCCTGCGGGCTCATCGCCCGCTCTCCGCGGCCGGCTTGCCAGACAGCCGCAGTGCTGCCGCGACGCCCTGCGCAAAGGCCTGCAGCCCGAACAGAGCGAAGCCGAGCGGGATCAGCGCCTTGAGCACCCAGCGGTGGGTGAGCCCACCGGGGTCGGCGGAGATTTCATCGATGCTGTAGGACTGCTCGACGTAGTTCATCGAATAGCGGATCACCAGCGCGGCGAGCGCCACCGCAAGCACGGCCGTGAACAGATCGACCGCCGCCTGACCGCGTGGTGAGTAGCGCGCGTAGAACACATCGACGCGCACGTGCTCGCCCTTGTTCAGCGCGTAAGTCATGCCGATCAGCACCAGCGGCGCCAGCAGGTGCCACTCGAGCTCCTGCGACCACACCGAGCCAATGCTGAAGACGTAGCGCAGCAACACGTTGACGGCCATCACCACGACGATGACCAGCGTGAGCCACGAGGCGGCACGGCCGATCCGGTCCACGGCACGGTTCACCGCGGCGACGAAGGCGCCGGGCAACGTGCCGCTCGCCGCCCCGTGGCCGGCGGGAGGCGGGGCGCTCACTGCGGCCCCAAAAACGGTTGCACGTGCGGGTTCCGGCTCGCCGATGCCTTGCTTCGCAACGGCTGCCGCGTTCTGCTGCGCGGGCGAGGCATCAGACCGAAACGATCTTGCTGTGGTACGGCCCTTCGCTGTAGCCGGCCCAGGCCTCGTACTTCTTCTGGTACGCGCTGTACGAGTCGTTCACCTTCTTGGTCATCGGGTCCTTCGCCACCGCCTCGGCAATCACCTTGGCGGTGACTTCGCGCAGCTTCTGGATCACTTCGTCGGGCAAGGGCCGCGCGATCACACCCTGGTTCTTGATCAGATCGTCCATCGCCTCGGCGTTGTTGCGCTGGCACCAAGCTTCGCTGATCACGTTGCAGGCCGCTGCCGCGTTCTCCACCACCGCCTGCAGATCCTTGGGGAGCTTGCCCCATGCGGCCTTGTTGATCAGCAGTTCGGACACCGTGGCCGACTCGTGCCAGCCGGTCGTGTAGTAGTACTTGGCGGCGTTGTGCAGGCCGAGCTTGCGGTCCTGGAACGGGCCGACGAACTCGGCGGCATCGATCACGCCGCGCTCGAGCGCCGGGAAGATCTCGCCGCCGGGCAGCAGCTTCACGTCCACCCCAAGCTCGGCATAGACGCGGCCGGCCAGGCCCGGAATGCGCATCTTCAGGCCCTTGAGGTCGGCACTCGACTTGATCTCTTTCTTGAACCAGCCGGTCATCTGCACACCGGTGTTCCCGCAGGGCATGGCGATCATGCCGAAGGGCGCATAGACCTCGTTCCACAGCGCCATGCCGCCGCCGTCGTAGAGCCACCCGTTGATGCCCTGGAAGTTGAGGCCGAAAGGCACGGCGGTGAAGTACTGCGCCGCGAAGGTCTTGCCGGTCCAGAAGTAGCTGTTGGCGTGGTTCATCTCCACGGTGCCGGAACGCACGGCGTCGAAGCCTTCGAGCGCGGGAATCAGCTCGCCCGCGCCGAACACCTGGATCTTGAGCCGCCCGCCCGACATTGCGTCGATGCGCTTCGCAAGATCGGTGGCACTGCCCGGGCCCTCCATGTAGAAGGGCGAGCCCTTGCCGTAGGCGCTGGTCATCTTCCAGCTGAACTTCTCCTGGGCTCTGGCGATCGCCGGAAAGCCCAGTGCCGTGCCGGCAAGGGCTGCCACCGAACCGCTTCGCAGCAGCGTGCGTCGTGTCTGGGTCATCAGTTTTCCTCGAATGGATAAGACAGTGCAGCCTTGCTCGACAACAGCGGACACGGCGGCTGGGGCTGGTTCATGCTAGGTGCGTGCCAGGCCGGCGTCAACGCAGGGAAAACGCGTTGCTCCACGCAGGCGCGCAGGGTCAGCACACCGTGGGACCGGACAAGGCGGCGCTGCGGTGCAGCGCTACTGGTGCACGGGCGCACCAGCTTCGATCTGGTGCACTCGCAACAGGCGGACGATTTCGTCAAGGCTCAGCCACTCTGATCAAGCCGGTGGACCTGCACCGCTTGCGGGCTTGGTCGAAGAAGTGTGCGAAGCGGCGTTGCCCACCGCTACAGTGACCAGATGACCTCGAGACTCCGCAACAAGGGCGCCGGGTACGCGCTCACCGCCTGGTTCGATGGCAGCCATCGCCCCGCCCATGCCGGTGTGTACGAGCGGAAGGCGCCGGCCGGCCGCTATGCCTGCTGGGGCGGCGAAGGCTGGTTCGCCGATGCGGCAAGCCCGCCAGCGGCGGCGCTCGAGGAAGCGCCGAGCGCGCATCAGGCCGCGCCTTGGCGCGGCCTGGCAAAGCCGCCTGCTGCACCCTGCCTTACCTGCCGCGGGCACACGCTGCTCGACCACGGCTACGACGAGCAGACCGAACTGGACGTCATCATGGAGTGCCCCGACTGCTGAGGACTCGGCTCGCGTTGGCGCGGCCGCGGGTTCCCGCTAGCTCCGCTTGGGCTTGGATCTTGTCGACTTGGACTTTTCCTGCGGCTTGAATCCGAGCGTTTTCATGGCGCCGGTGAGCAACTGTTTCGCCTTCCAGTAGTCGGTCCAGAGGTCGTCTTTCTGAAAAGACAGATGCTCGCGCGCATCGGCGATCGTCCATTGCGCGCCGCTCTTGAGCCCGGCGAGCTGCTCCCACGAGACCGGCATCGAAACCCCCAGCCCGGGGCGCGCCCTGGCGGAGAACGCCGCTGCAGTCGTCGCGCCGTGACCGTTGCGCAGGTAGTCCGCAAATATCTTGCCGATCCGGTTGGCAGGGCCGCTCTTGGCGACGAAGCGATCGGGAATGGTCTGCGCGAGATGCACAACGATCGCTTGAGAGAAATCCTTGACGGTGTCCTAGTCCCAGCGAGCCGCGATTGGCACGACGACGTGCAGGCCCTTGCCGCCGCTGGTCTTGAGCCAGCTCTCCAGGCCCAGGTGCTGCAAGAGCGCCCGGGTCAGCACGGCGCCCTCTCGCACCGCATTCCATGCCACGCCTTCGCCCGGGTCGAGGTCGAACACCATGCGGTCGGGCTTGTCGATGTTCTTCGAGGTCGAGCTCCAGGTGTGCAGTTCGATCACGTTCATCTGTGCCGCGCCGAGCAGGGCCTGCAGCGTGTCGATCTGCAGCAGCGCGTCATGCTCCGGCCAGAGCGACGGGTCGAGTTCGGTGATGCCCGGAATGCCGATCTTCTCGCCGTGCTTCTGGAAGAAGAGCGGGCCGGTGACGCCTTTCGGGCCGCGAACGAGCGAGACGGGGCGGCCCTTCAGGTGAGGCAGGATCCAGTCCGAGACGCTTTCGTAGTGGCGCACCAGATCGATCTTCTTCAGGCCGCTGCTCGGATCGATGACGCGCTGCGGGTTGGATACCTTCACGCTCATGGCGGATTCCGCTGCCGCCGACGCTGACGCCGACCTTGACGCCGGCGCAGGCGCGGAGGACTGCGCGAGCGCGGCCCCCGACTCTTCCCGCCGCTGCCCGCCGCATCGAACGGCGCGGTGGGGAGGCTGCCGACCTCCGCCGAGGCGCCCGCCCTGTCCGTGAAGCCGCCCACCACGAACTCCTGCCGACGGTGGCACTTGAGCTTGAGCCAGGTTTCACTGCGCTCCGAGCGATAGGGCGCATCGGTGCGCTTGGCGATCACGCCCTCCAGGTGCATCTCGCAGGCCGAGCGCAGGACGCTCGCCGCATCGGCGGCGAAGGTCTCGCTGAATCGAAGGTGCTCGCTGGTCTTGCCTTTTAGCAAGCGCTCGAGCAACGCCCGGCGAGCCACGCCGATCCCATCCCGAGCGCCTTCAACTCCGCAGCAAGGCCGGGCATCTTCGTTGCCGATCGGCGTCCATGTGCCGTGATCCCACACGATGACGGTGCCGGCGCCGTAGTTCCCGGGCGGGATGGTCCCCTCGAAGGCGCCATAGGACAGCGGGTGGTCCTCGGTGCGCACGGCCATGCGCTTGTCAGTGGGATCGAAGCTCGGGCCCTTGGGCACCGCCCATGA
>NZ_JACDCU010000268.1 GCF_013817365.1 Methylibium sp.
CAGCCTCGCGGCGATGGCCATCATTTGTGCACTGTTCTTGCGCGTGCCGCTGCGAAAAGCGTTGAGTTGTGCGGCCGTGTACTCGGCGTGCTGCCCGCTCATGCCTGGGTACTGCACCGGCACCCCCGCGCCATTGGGGCTGTGGCAGCCCGCGCAGGCGGGCACCGACTTGCCCGCAATCCCGCCGCGCCAGATCGAGGCGCCCAGCTCGACCGTTTCCTTGTTCCTGGCGAAGCCCGGCTTGGCGTCCTTGCCGGCGTAGAAGGCCGAAACGTTGCGCATGTCGTCTTCGCTCAGCGAAGCTGCAATGCCTTGCATGATCGGGCTGGGCCGCACGCCGCTCTTGAACTCGACCAGCTGCTTGACGAGGTACTCGGGATGCTGCCCGGCAATGATGGGGTTGGCCGGGCTGCCCCGCGAGCCGTCCGCCGCGTGGCAGGCGATGCACACCCCCGCGGCGATCGCCTCGCCCTTCTTCAGGTCAGGCGGGGCCGGCGCCTTGGACTGCTGAGCCAGGACGGGGGACACCAGGGCAGCGGCCAGCAGGAGCGACAGGACAGACTTCATGAGCGCAGGGGGAGTCGAGGAGTGAATCGCTTGCGGAGAAGCCCGCGAGCAACCGCCGATTTTACAATGGCCGATGAACACGAACGAAGCGGAACTCGAAGGCCCCGCCAAGCAGGCCCTGGCCTGGACCCACACCGCGCGCTTTCTCACCACCGCCGCGCAGCTCATCCACCTGCCGGCGAACGAACTGCCCGAGATCGCCTTCGTCGGCCGCTCCAATGCCGGCAAGTCAACCGCCATCAACCGGCTCACGCAGCAAAAGCGCCTGGCCTTCGCCTCCAAGACGCCCGGGCGCACACAGCACATCAACCTGTTCGCGCTGGGACCGAAGGACGCGCCCGACGCTTTCTTCGCCGATCTGCCCGGCTACGGCTATGCCGCCGTGGCGCGAGGTGCCAAGCTGCGCTGGCAGCAGGTGATGGCGCAGTACCTCGAGTCGCGGCGCAGCCTCTCGGGCGTGGTGCTGATGGTCGATTCGCGCCTCGGCTTCACCGAGCTCGATCAGCAACTGCTTGCCTTCGTCGCGCCGCGAATCGGCACCGGCGAGATCAAGCTGCTGGTGCTGCTGACCAAGGCGGACAAGCTCAACCGCCGCGAAGCCGACGCGTCGATGCTCGCCGCGCGCGATGTGCTGGGCCAACTGGCCACCGATGCGTCGGACCTGGGCCTGTGCCTGTTTTCGGCGCTGAGCCGGCAAGGCCTGGGCGACGCGGCGCAGGTACTGCACGGCTGGGTGAATCCGCAGGCTGTCTCGGTCGAGGCACGGTGACGCACGGGTGACGCAGCAGCGCGCGACCCGCGCCGATACTGCGCGGTCGCGGCCGGGAGAAGCGCATGAACGCTGCCATCGAAACCTTTCAGGCGACGCTGCCGCACGGCATCACGCTGTCGTGTCGCGCCGCCGGCCCGCGCGAAGCGCCGGTGCTGCTGTTCCTGCACGGTTTCCCGCAAGCCGCCTTCATCTGGGACGAGTTGCTGGTCCGCTTCGCTGCCCGCTTTCGTTGCGTGGCGCCCAACCTGCGCGGCTATGCCGGCTCATCGGTGCCGGCCGAGGTGGAGGCCTACCGCTCCAAGGTGCTGGTGCAGGACGTCGTCGCCCTGATCGAGCAGCTCGGCGCGCCGGCCGCGGCGGTGGTCGCGCACGACTGGGGCGGCGCGGTGGCGTGGACGCTCGGCGTGCAGCGCCCGGAGCTCCTTGAGCGGTTGATCATCCTGAATTCACCTCACCCGGGCGCCTTCCTGCGTGAGCTGCAGGGCAATGCGGCCCAGCAGGCGGCCAGCGCCTACATGAACTTTCTTGTACGGTCCGACGCCGAGGCGCTGCTCGAGGCGGACGACCACGCGCGCATGTGGTCTTTCTTCGGACAGGTCGGCGCGGCGCCCGGCAGCGGCTGGCTCACGGCGGCCTTGAAGGAGCGCCATCTCGAAGCCTGGCGCCAGGGCCTGACCGGCCCGCTCAACTACTACCGCGCCTCGCCGCTGCGCCCGCCGGGTTCCGGCGATCGGACCGTGGAGAACATTCACCTCGAGCCCGCGCAGATCACCGTGCGAGTGCCGACGACCGTGATCTGGGGCGAGGCGGATCGCGCGCTGCTGCCCGGGCTGCTCGACGGCCTGGACGCGTGGGTGCCGCGGCTCACGCTGGTGCGCGTGCCGGACGCCGGCCACTGGATCGTGCACGAGCAGCCGGAGAAGGTCGCCCGGGAAATCGAGTCGGCACTGGCGCGCTGAAGCGCCCGGTCCGTTGCGCTCTCATCGCTGCAACGGAAACTCGATGCCGAATTGGACGCCGGCATCGGGGCGCGGGCCGGCACGGTAGCGCTGCAGCGAAAGCCCGAGATACCAGTCGAAGTCAGCCGCCTGCGATTCCGTGCGCAGCGCGAGACCGTGCACATCGCCCGGCTCACCGAAGCTCGCATTGACCGCCTCCCGCCCCGCTTCGCTCACGCGGCGTCGAAGGCGGTCAGCCGCCACCGGCGGCACGGGCTCGTGCAATCAGGCACCCAAAGCAGCCCGGCGGTGTAGATGCGGCCGCCGCCCCCGATGTGCGCGCCGATCGGCAAACCTTGGTGGTAGTAGCCGTCGGTGTAGGTGCCGTGCGTGTAGGCCGGCTGCAGTTGGCTGACTTCGCGCACCAGCAGGCGCCGGTTCATGGTGTCGGTGCCCTCCGCGCTCCACTCGACGCGGCCTCCTTGCCACGGATGTTTGAGCTGCAGCCCGGCGGTCATGATGTACCGCGACGGCAGGTTGTGGGCCTCGTCTTCACCGATCAGCTGCAGATGGCCTACCCAAGCCCGGCCGCCCGCGTCCAGGTGCGACAGCCGCAGGTCGAAGCCGGCCAGCTCGTTGCTGGGGTCGTTGCTCGCGCGCAGGTCCGGATCGGCAATGTTGCTGTCGCCGAGCAGCGCATCCCGCAGCGCCGAAAGCCCGCCGGGGCGGCCCTGGCCGCCCCACTGGATCTGGCGGATCAGGCCGATCTCCACGCCAGCCAGGGGTCGCGCATACAGCCGCAGGCCGAGCATGCGTGGGCGGGCCGGCTCGTAGTGCTGCAGCTGACCGAGCGAAAACTCATAGCCCCAGGGCCCGATCCATCGCAACCCGCCCCAACCCGGCGCTGCGTCGCGCGTGCGACGCAACGTCACCGCGGGGAAAGGGCGCGCCGCGTTCGACAGGACCGGGCTGGTGTAGCGGCCCGGGCCCCACCAGCGATCGACCGCCCCGAAGCTCAGCAGCGTGCTTCGCAGCGCCAGCACGGCATACGAGCCGTCCAGCGAACCCTGTTGCTTCGTGTGCGACAAGGGGTGCCCGTGCGCATTGACCTGCAGCCGCACGCTCCAGCGCTCGCCGTGCGTGCGCAGCCCGACCGAGGCGTCGGCCGCGCCGCGCGCCGCGCGGTCGCCGTCGAGCGCTGCATGACGAGCGGTGTTCACCTTCAGGCCAGCGCTTGCCGGCGCGGTGTGCCGCGCCACGGCGCGCTCGACGCGTGCCAGCACGTCGGCGTCGAGGGCCGGCCAGTCGCGCTCGCGTGCCGTGGCGATCGCCGCCTGCACGATTGCGGCCGGCAGCGGCCAAGTGCTCAGCGGCAAGCTGAGCACGCGCCGATCGACCAGCCAGGCAAGGTCCTCGCGCAGGGCGACGTCGTCGGGTGTAAGCAGCGCGGGTCCGGTGTCGGCGGCGCCGTGGCGATCGACGGGTTCGTTGTCAGTGGCTTGCGGCCAGGCACCGGTGCAAACGACCCACAGGCACGCCGCGATGCCGCCGGCCAAGAGTGCGCGGCCGGCGCGGTGATCCTTTTTCCTCCTCATGCCCGGCTTATCACCGACGGTTTGAACTGCAACAGTGCGACCGGTCACCCTCGGTCAGCGGGCTCGCGCAGAGCGACGCGCCGCAATGCGCCTTCAAATTGGCGCCGAAACGCTGACTTGTGCCGGCATCACGGTGTATGTCGGCGTTCCCAGACGAAAAAAGGGCCGCATCGCTGCGGCCCCTTTCTTGCACCGGGCGAGCCCGGTGCCCAACATCACGAACGGATGTCGCAGAACACTTACATGTCCATGCCGCCCATGCCGCCCATTCCACCCATGCCGCCGCCCATGCCGCCGCCCATTGCAGCGTCGTCCTTCGGGGACTCGGCCACCATGGCTTCGGTGGTCAGCATCAGCGAGGCGACGGACGCGGCGTTCTGCAGCGCGGTGCGCGTCACCTTGGTCGGGTCCAGGATGCCCATCTCGATCATGTCGCCGTACTCGCCGTTCTGGGCGTTGTAGCCGTAGTTGCCCTTGCCGCCCATGACCGCGTTGACAACCACGCTCGGCTCCTCGCCGGCGTTGGCCACGATGATGCGCAGGGGCTCCTCGATCGCACGCAGGATCAGCTTGATGCCGGCGTCCTGGTCGGCGTTGTCGCCCTTGATGTTGCCCGCGGCCTGCTTGGCGCGCAGCAGCGCCACACCGCCACCGGCCACGATGCCTTCTTCCACCGCCGCACGCGTGGCGTGCAGGGCGTCTTCGACACGGGCCTTCTTTTCCTTCATCTCGACTTCGGTGGCGGCGCCGACCTTGATCAGCGCCACGCCGCCGGCCAGCTTGGCCACGCGTTCCTGGAGCTTTTCGCGGTCGTAGTCGCTCGTGGCTTCCTCGATCTGCACGCGCACCTGCTTGACGCGCGCTTCGATGTCGGCAGCGGCACCGGCGCCGTCGATGATGGTGGTGTTTTCCTTGCCCACTTCGACGCGCTTGGCCTGGCCCAGATCGGCCAGCGTGACCTTCTCGAGCGTCAGGCCCACCTCTTCGGCGATGACCTTGCCGCCGGTCAGGATGGCGATGTCTTCCAGCATGGCCTTGCGGCGGTCACCGAAGCCCGGCGCCTTGACGGCGACGACCTTGAGGATGCCGCGGATGGTGTTGACCACCAGCGTGGCCAGGGCCTCGCCTTCGACTTCTTCCGCAATGATCAGCAGCGGACGGCCGGCCTTGGCCACCTGCTCCAGCGTGGGCAGCAGGTCGCGGATGTTGCTGATCTTCTTGTCGAACAGCAGCACGAACGGGTTTTCGAGCGTGGCCGACTGCTTCTCGGGGTTGTTGATGAAGTAGGGCGAGAGGTAGCCGCGGTCGAACTGCATGCCTTCGACGACTTCGAGTTCGCTTTCGAGCGACTTGCCGTCTTCGACGGTGATGACGCCTTCCTTGCCGACCTTGTCCATCGCGTCCGAGATGATCTTGCCGATCGACGGATCGCTGTTCGCCGAGATCGCGCCGACCTGGGCGATTTCCTTGCTGGTCGTGGTGGGCTTGGACTGCTTCTTGAGCTGCTCGACCAGGGCGATGACCGCCTTGTCGATGCCGCGCTTGAGGTCCATCGGGTTCATGCCGGCGGCCACGTACTTCATGCCTTCGCGCACGATGGCCTGGGCCAGCACGGTGGCGGTGGTGGTGCCGTCACCGGCGATGTCCGAGGTCTTGGAAGCGACTTCCTTGACCATCTGGGCGCCCATGTTCTGGAGCTTGTCCTTGAGCTCGATTTCCTTGGCGACCGAGACACCGTCCTTGGTCACGGTAGGGGCGCCGAACGAGCGCTCGAGCACCACGTTGCGACCTTTGGGGCCGAGCGTGACCTTGACCGCATTGGCCAGGATGTTCACGCCTTCGACCATGCGAACGCGGGCGTCGCCGCCGAAAATCACGTCTTTAGCTGCCATGTGTAAATCTCCGAAATTCCGGGGTTGCTGACTGGGGTGCGGAAAAAGCCGTGCGGCTTACTTCTCGACGACGGCGAAGAGGTCTT
>NZ_JACDCU010000269.1 GCF_013817365.1 Methylibium sp.
CCGCCGCACGGATCTTCGCCACCACCTCGTCGGCAGCGTCGTTGCCCGACCGGAAGTTGACGGCGACCGCAGCACCAGCGCGTGCCATCGCCAGCGCCACCGCGGCGCCGATCCCGGAGCTGGCGCCGGTCACCAGCGCCTTCTGGCCTTCGAGCAAGCGGGTTGTGGCGCTCATGTCGGATCCTTTCACGGCAAGAAGGAGAACAGGCGTACGACGCGGCGCGAGAGCGGTCCGAAGAGCCTGGCCTTGTAGAACTCCCCGGCCACCGCCTTGCTGACCTCGCCGAGCGTCGGGTAAGGCGCGATCATCCTGGCAATCTTGCCGAGCTTCAGGCCCGAGCGGATTGCCAGGACCCACAGCCCCGCCAGTTCGCCGGCATCAGTGTCGAGAATCGAGACCCCCAGAACCCGGCCGTTTCGGCGCGCGATTAGCTTGATTGCGCCGGCCGTGGTGCGCTCGGTCTGCGCCCGATCGTTGCCCGACATCGGCATGCGGATCACCTGCACGTCGCCGCCATGCTGCCGGCGTGCCTGTTCTTCGTCCAGACCGACGTGGGCGAGTTCCGGGTCGCTGTACGTGACCCACGGCAGCGACGCGTAGTCCGTCTTCGCGTAAGGCAACAGCAGCGCGTTCTGCACCGCGATGCCAGCGTGATAATCGGCGACATGGGTGAAGTGCGGTGCCCGGGCCACGGCGTCGCCGATTGCGAACACGCCGCGCGCGCTGGTACGCAGCTTGTCGTCGACGACGATGCCCTCGTCGTCGTGGTGCACGTCGGCCTGCCCGAGGTCCAGCGCCTCGAGCTGCGGCTGCCGGCCGGCCGCGACCAGCAGGTGGCTGGCCTCCACCTCGCCTGCCTGCCCGCCCTCCTCGACGCTGGCGATGATCCCCGCCGCGCTCCGGCGCAGCCGCTTGACCTCCACGTTCTGGCGAATCGTCACGCCTTCGGCCGCCAACATCTTCAACAGTTCACGGACCTGCTCGGCGTCGTCGTGCGGCAGCGCGAGGCTGTGCTCCAGCACCGTCACGCGCGCACCCAGGCGCCGATGGGCTTGCGCCATCTCGAGGCCGATGGGGCCGCCACCCACGATCAGCAGGTGCTCGGGCAGCGCCGTGTTGTCGAAGATCGTCTCGTTGGTGAAATACGGTACGTCGCCGAGGCCGTCGATCGGTGGCGTCGCTGGTCGCGAGCCGGTGGCGATGATCACGCGGCGGGCGCGGATGCGCTGCCCGCCGGCCACCAGCACGCGTGGCGCGACGAAGCGCGCCTCGGCTTGGATCACCTGCATGCCCAGCCCTTCGAAGCGCTCGACCGAGTCGTGCGGGGCGATCGCCGCGATCACGCCCCGCACATGGGCGTGCACGGCGGCGAAGTCGACGCGGGGTTCGACCGCCTCGATGCCGAAGCGAGCTGCCGCGCGCATAGCATGCGCCGAGCGCGCGGCGGACAGAAGCGCCTTCGACGGCACGCACCCGATGTTCAGGCACTCGCCGCCCTCGCGCCGCGCTCTATCAGTACGACACGCGCACCGAACTGCGCCGCGATGGCCGCCGCCGACAGTCCGGCCGAGCCACCACCGATGACGCACAGGTCCACGTCGAGTTCGTTCATCGCTCAGGCCGTCTGCGGGGTCTTCGGCACCATGCCGAAGAAGGTGGCCGCGACGTAGGCGCCGATAAGGACTGTCGGTGACGCCAAAGAAGTGTTCTGCAGGTTGAAGGACACCCGCGGGCTCAGGCGCAACAGCATCACGACGTGCCGCCAGCCGCTCTCGCTGACCGAGTACGGCGATGGCCGCCCGGCAAGCCGTGCCGAGACCGCGCGGTGCAACAGGCGGCGCGCCACCAGAAAGGCCAGCGTCGCGCCGATCGTGGCCGACAGCAGCACGAGCGATAAGCCCACGGTCACCCCGAAGGCCAGTCCGGCGACGAGCGTGAGCACCGACACCGGCAGTACATGGAGGGCTCCTGAGCGTTGCGATTCGAGTGGACCACTGCGCGCTTTAGCGGCATGCACATGCCGACTACACCCGGTCCGGCAAGTGGCACGGGCGGGCGCGGCGCCGTGCATCGTGGTCGCTGCCTTCTGCAGCGCAACGGCCCGATGCACGCCAATACGTTCCAGGACCTCGAATGGTTACAGCCGCACCCCGCGTCGATCCGATCGGGGTAAACACCGATCGGTCGGTTTGTAACCCGGAGGGAGCGGCGCACGAACTGGCATGCGGTGCCGATCGATCTCCATCCGACGGTGCCTCACCCACCGAACCATCTCAAGGAGCTCTCACCATGTCCCAGACCCTCGCGAACCAGGCTGCCGCCGCCGCCATCGCCATCGCCGTCGGCGCTGCACTCACCCTGGCCCACGTACCCGCCCAGGCCCAGCCCGCCGACAAGGAGAAGTGTTTCGGCGTGGCGCTGAAGGGCAAGAACGACTGCGCTGCCGGGCCCGGCACCACCTGCGCCGGCACCGCCGTGCGCGATTACCAGGGCAATGCCTGGAAGCTGATGCCCAAGGGTACCTGCGAGAAGACGGAGTCCAAGACCTCGGCTTCCGGCTACGGCCAGCTCAAGGAGTTCAAAGAAGAAAAGAAGGGCTGAGCCCGCTCCGCGAGACCACCGATCGACCCGTGCCATGAACGCCTGCACGAACATCGACATGCGCTTGCTGGCCGGCATCGGCCTGAAGGCGATGCATGTCGGGGAGCTGCTGCAGGGTGGGCCGGCGGTGGACTTCCTCGAGGTGCACGCCGAGAACTACCTGGTCGCCGGCGGCCCGTTCCTGAAGCACCTGGAGCGGGTGCGCGAGCGATGGCCTCTGTCGATCCACGGGGTCGGGCTGTCGATCGGCGGCGACGGGCCGCTGGATCGCTTGCATCTCGAGCGTCTGACGGCATTGCTGAGGCGCTTCGAGCCGCAGTGGTTCAGCGAGCACCTGGCCTGGTCGAGCCACGGCGGGCATTGGTTCAACGACCTGCTGCCGCTGCCTTACGACCGGATCACGCTGAACCGGGTGTGCGACCACATCGACGAGGTTCAGCACAGGCTGCAGCGCTGCATGCTGCTGGAGAACCCCAGCACCTATGTCGAGTTCGCGGCATCGACGATGGACGAGGGCAGCTTCCTGACCGAGGTGGTGCGCCGCACCGGCTGCGGGTTGCTGCTCGACGTCAACAACGCCTACGTCAGCGCGGTGAACCACCGCCTGGACCCGTGGGCGCTGATCGCCGCGCTGCCGCCCGAAGCCATCGGCGAGATCCACCTCGCCGGCTTCGCCGAGGACCGCGACGCCGTCGGCGACCGCCTGTTGATCGACACGCACGGCGCGCCCGTTGCCGACGCCGTGTGGTCGCTGTACCAGCGCGCGCTGGAGAGGCTCGGGCCGGTGCCGACCCTTATCGAGCGCGACAACGACGTGCCTGCGCTGGGCCTATTGCTGGCCGAGGCCGAACGTGCGCGCCGTGCGCAGCACGACGTGCTGGCCGTGACCGTGCCGCAAGTGGGGGCCGCATGATCGCTGCGCCAGCCCAGCCGACACAGCGAGCTTTCGCCGAATCGCTGATCGACGCGGCGCGTCCGGTACCGGCGGGCATGCAGGCCTGGAACGGGTCGGACGTCAGCACGCGCTTCGCCGTTTACCGCAACAACGTGATCGTCTCGCTGCTCAGCGTAATGGCCGAAACCTTCCCGGTGGTGCGCCGTCTCGTCGGCGAGCCGTTCTTCAACGCGATGGCGCAGCTCTACGTCTGCGAGCATCCCCCGACCTCGCCCGTGATGACCGAGTACGGCGACGGTTTCGCCGGCTGGGTGGCCGCATTCGAGCCCGCCGCGGCGCTGCCCTACCTGGCCGACATGGCGCGACTCGAACGCGCGCGGGTGCAGGCGTATCACGCGGCGGACGCGCCAGCGCTGCCTGCACAGACGCTGGCGCAGGCCTCGGCGGATCCCGGCCGGCTGCCGACGCTGCGCCTGCCGCTGCACCCGTCGTTGACGGTCCTGCATGCGCGCCACGCCGTGGTCTCGCTGTGGGCCGCCCACCAGCACGATCACGAAGACGACATCGGCCGCATCGAGGTGGACCAGGCCGAATGCGCCCTCGTGCTGCGCGACGACGACGAGGTGCTGGTGCTGCCACTGGCGGCAGCCGATGCTGCGCTCATCGATGGTCTGCGCCAGGGCGGCAAGCTCGGCGAAGCCGTGATCGCGGCCCGTGGCGCCGATCTCCCGTTCGTGCTCACGCTGCTCCTTCAACACGGCGCCCTGATCGCCACCCCAATGACCGAGGACACGTCATGAACACCCCTTCCGTCGTCACCGACAGGCACGGCCCTGTGCAGGCGCTCATCGAGGGCCTGCACGCCGCCATGGCCGCCATCCCCGAGTCCCTGATCGCGCTGCTCGGTCGCTTCTCGATCGCCGCGGTGTTCTGGAACTCGGGGCAGACCAAAGTCGAAGGTTTCGCCATCAACTTGGTCTCGGGCACCTTCGACATCGGCGTGCCGCGGCTGTCCGAGTCGGCCGTGGCCCTGTTCCGTGACGAGTACCAGTTGCCACTGCTGCCGCCGGAACTGGCTGCCTGGCTCGCAACGATCGGCGAGCATGCGCTTCCGGTCCTGCTGCTGCTGGGTCTCGGCACGCGCTTTGCGGCGCTGGGCCTCCTGGTGATGACTGCGGTGATCCAGTTGCTTGTCTACCCGGGTGCCTATGCCACGCACGGGGTCTGGGCGGCGGTTCTGCTCTGGCTGCTGGCACGGGGTCCTGGGAGGCTCTCGGTGGATCACTATCTCGCGGTTCGGGGTTCGCGGCCGATGAATCGACCGATCGGTCGCCGTTCGATCCGCTTGCCCTGAATCCAACGAGCCCGAGTCCGTGGACGCCAGCGAAGGCCAGGTCTCTGCAGGCGGTGCACCGTGGCCTCCTGCGCGGCCATCGAATGAGGATCTGACGCTCCTGCGAACTCGTCTTCTTCGACAAGCACGGTTCGCGCTGGGCGATTCGGGCAGCGCGGAGGATCTCGTGCAGGACACCCTGATCGAGGTACTGCAGCACCATGAGCTAAGGACCGGTGCCGCGTCGCTGACGACCTGGGCAACGGCGATCCTCAAGCACAAGGTGGCGGATTGGTACCGCTCATCGCAGCGGCGTAAAGAGGTGCAGTTTGACGCCGGCGATGGCGCGCTGACCGACGCGATCGACGCGCTGTACACGCCTGAGGGCGCCTATGCGATACCGATCGCTTCGTGGCAACAGCCCGAGAATCGGGAGGAGCAGCGCCAGATGATGGCCCTTGTCGAGCGATGCATGTCGCATCTTCCGCGCACGACAGGTCGGGTCTTCCTGATGCGTGAGTGGTTGGGCTTCGAGACCAGAGAGATTGCCGAGAGACTGGGGTTGAGTGCGGACAACTGCAGGCAGCTGCTTCATCGGGCGCGCATGGGTCTTCGCGGGTGCGTCGAGCACGGCCAGGTCCATGGAAGGCAAAGGCAGTGAGCCTTTCGTACTCTTGTCGTCAGGCGTCCACCCTGATCTCCCGGCAACAGGACGAGCCATTGGGGATCGCGGATCGCCTCAGGCTGCGGGTGCATCTTTCGATGTGTTCGAACTGCAGCCGCGTGGAGGCTCAGTTGTCGAGCTTGAAGCGTCTGGCCCGTGATGTGCTCGCGGGCCGTACCGATCGCGCCGACGAACTCGACGAATCCGATCGCTAGTGAACTGTAACGTTCAAATAGGAAGTATCATTGCGCCTGCGGAGGGTGCGATGAACTTGACCGAAACCGAAGTCATGGAACTGCAGCGGCGAGTCAGCGCGAGGACCGAGAGAGCGGA
>NZ_JACDCU010000270.1 GCF_013817365.1 Methylibium sp.
CCCGGGCATCGTTCGCCAGCAGATGGAAGGCGGCATCCTGTTCGGCCTGAGTGCCGCGCTGCACGGGCGCATCGACATCGTGGGCGGCGTGGTGCAGCAGCGCAACTTTCCTAACTACCGGCTCGCCACGCTGGCCGAATCGCCGCGCATCGAAACGCACATCCTGGCCAGCACCGCGCCGCCTGCCGGCGTAGGCGAACCGGGCACGCCGCCGCTGGCGCCGGCGCTGGCCAATGCGCTGTTCGCGCTGACGGGAAAGCGCCTGCGCGAGTTGCCGCTGCGGGTGTGAATCGAGCCGCTTGTCCCCGCTCCCGGGGCGGCCACGTCTCTCATGGGACGATACCCCTTGGCTACGAGGGGACAGCATGCGGCTCGACAACAAGGTGGCACTCGTCAGCGGCGGCGCGCAGGGCATCGGCCGGGCCGTCGCGCTGCGGCTGGCCCGCGAAGGCGCCGACATCGCGCTCAACGTGCTTCATGACGACGAGCGCGCAAGCAGCGCCCGCGCGGAGATCGAAGCCCTCGGGCGGCGCTGCGCCGTGCTGCAGGGCGACGTGTCGCGGGTGGCCGAGGTGCAGGCCGTGGTTGCCGAGGGCGTGCGGCAGCTCGGCCGGCTCGACGTGCTCGTCAACAACGCCGGCGTGGAAAAGCGCGCCGGCTTCCTCGACGTGAGCGAGGCGCACTACGACCACGTGATGGGCGTCAACCTCAAGGGCGCGTTCTTCCTCACGCAGGCCTTCGTGGCCCACTTGAAGGAGACGCAGCGCCCGGGCAAGGTCATCAACATGAGCTCGGTGCACGAGGAGCTGCCCTTCCCGAACTTCACCGCCTATTGCTGCAGCAAGGGCGGCATGCAGATGATGATGCGCAACCTGGCCGTGGAGCTCGCGCCGCTGGGCATCACGGTGAACAACATCGCGCCCGGTGCGATCGAGACGCCGATCAACGCCACGCTGATGAAGCAGCCGGCGCTGGTGAACCGGCTGCTCGCCAACATCCCCCTGCGTCGGTTGGGCCAGCCCGACGACGTCGCCGGCGTCGCCGCCTTCCTGGCCTCGGCGGAGGCCGACTACATCACCGGCGCCACGCTCGTGGTCGATGGCGGGCTGCTGTGGAACTACAGCGAGCAATGAGCGCCGCCCAAGGCGCTCACGCCCCCTTGGGGGACCGACGCGCAGCGTCTCGGGGGGGCCCGATGAGCGCCGCCGGGCCGCTCCCAAGGCGCTCGGCGTCCGTCGTCGATCCCGGCCAGCGCAGCGCCGCCGCCGCGGCCTGTCCGCCACCCGACACGCTCACGCCGGCCGACCGCTACGAGGAGCTCTTCATCGCCGTGCAGTCGCAGCACCTCTTCGCGGACAGCAAGGACTTCGTCGACTGCGTGCCGCGCGGCGATCCGCAAGCCATCCTGGCGGCGTACCGGCGCGAGCACCGCGCGGCAGGCTTCGATCTCGGCGCTTTCGTGCGGGCCCATTTCGCGGCGCCGGTCGTGCAGCCGAACGACTACGTCGCTCGGCCCGGACTGACGCTCGTGCAACACATCGACGCGCTGTGGCCGGTGCTCACGCGCCAGCCGCGCCAGCACCCGGTGCGCTCCTCGCTGCTGCCCTTGCCGCACGCCTATGTGGTGCCAGGGGGCCGCTTCGCCGAGCTCTACTACTGGGACTCGTACTTCGTGATGCTGGGGCTCGCCGAAAGCGGCTGCACCGACGTGCTGCACGCGATGACCGACAACTTCGCCTACCTGATCGACACCTACGGCCACGTGCCCAACGGCACGCGCACCTACTACCTCAGCCGCTCGCAGCCGCCGGTGTTCGCGCTCATGGCCGAGTTGTGCGAGGACCGCGGCGGCCCGCCAGCCGTCGGCTACCTGCCGCAGTTGCGCAAGGAGCACGCCTGGTGGATGGACGGCGCCGAAGCCCTGCGCCCCGGCGAGGCGCGCCGGCGCGTGGTGCGCCTGGCCGACGGCGCGCTGCTCAACCGCTTCTGGGATGACCGCGATTCGCCGCGCGAGGAATCCTGGCACGAAGACGTCGCCACGGCCGCCGAATCCGAACGCCCCTGCGCCGACGTGTACCGCGACCTGCGCGCCGCGGCCGAATCGGGCTGGGACTTCAGCACGCGCTGGCTGCACGAGCCCGACGACCCGACCCAGCCGGGGAGCACGCGGCTGGCCGACCTGCGCACCACGGCGATCCTGCCGGTGGACCTGAACGCCCTTCTCTTCAAGCTGGAAACGACCATCGCCCGGCTGGGCGCCGCCGATGGCGACGACGAGTGCGCCGGCCTGTTCGGCGCCCGGGCCCGCGAACGCCAAGCCGCCGTGAGCCGCTTCATGTGGAACGCCGAGCAGGGCGCGTTCTTCGATTTCGACTGGCAACGCGCCCGGCCGCGCCGCTGTCTCACCGCCGCCAGCATGGTGCCGCTGTTCACCGGCCTGGCCGATCCGGCGCAGGCCGCCGCGCTGGCCGGCACCCTGGAGCGCCGCCTGCTCGCCCCCGGCGGGCTGGCCACCACCGAGGTGTTCAGCAACGAGCAATGGGACCGGCCCAACGGCTGGGCACCGCTGCAGTGGATGGCGATCCGCGGCCTGGCTGACTACGGCCACACCGCGCTGGCGCAGGAGATCGCAAGGCGCTGGCTGGCCACGGTTGACGAAGTCTTCCGCCGCGAGGGCAAGCTGGTCGAGAAGTACGCACTCCGCCAAGTGAGCGCGGACCGCTCGGCCGGCGGCGGCGGCGGTGAATACCCGCTGCAGGACGGCTTCGGCTGGACCAACGGGGTCACGCGGCGCCTGCTGGCACAAGGGTTCGAGCGCGGCACCGAGCGGTGATCGGCCGACGCGCGGGCTGATCGCCTGTGTGCCGGGAGGTTCGATCCGCTGCGGGCAGCCGACTGCTGCTCGAGCGCGGCGGCTCGCTCTGCTGTCATGCCACTGAAGCGGCTGCGCCGCCGCGGCCTCAGGCCGTCACACGGTCCCCGAGCACGCGCGCCAGCGTGCGTTGCAGGTGCTCGGCATCGATGGGCTTGGTGAGGAAGGCGTCCATGCCCGCGGCCAGCGCCTGCTCGCGCTCGGACACCAGCGCGGCGGCGGTGAGCGCCACGATGGGCAGCGCCTCGCTGTTCCAGCGCTGGCGCAGCCGGCGCGCGGCTTCATGGCCGCTCATCACCGGCATCTGCACGTCCATGAGCACGGCGTCGAAGGCCGTGCCGTCACGCTCGGCGGTGGCCACGGCATCGAGCGCCTGCTGGCCGTCGTGCGCCGGGGTCACGCGCACGCCCCACTGCTCGAGCATGGCGCCGGCGATCATCATGTTGACCGGGTTGTCCTCGACCAGCAGCACGCGCGCGCCGCTCAGGCGCTGCGCCAGCGCGGCCTCGTCGTGCGGCTCGGCCTGCGTGGCGGTGGCGGCCGGCAGCGGCAGCTCGGCCCAGAAGCGCGCGCCCCGGCCCGGCTCGCTGACCACGCCCACCTCGCCGTGCATCAGCAGGGCCAGCTCGCGGCAGATCGACAAGCCCAGGCCGGTGCCGCCGTAGCGCCGGGTGATCGAGTCGTCGGCCTGGGTGAAGGGCTGGAACAGCCGCGCCTGAGTGACGGCGTCGATGCCGCAGCCGGTGTCGCTGACCGTGATCCGCAGCCGCGTGCCTTCGCCGCGGGCGACCTCCACGCGCACACCGCCCTGCTCGGTGAACTTGAGCGCATTGGCAAGGTAGTTGCCGAGGATCTGGCGCACGCGCAGGGGATCGCCCCGCACGGTCTCGGGCACGTCTGCCCCCAGGTGCAGCGTCAGCGTGAGGCCACGCGCTTCGGCCGCCGGCTGCTGGGCGCGGCAGGCGGCCTGCAGCGTCTCGCGCAGCGAGAAGGGCACCGACTCGAGGCTCAATTTGCCGGCCTCGATCTTGGAGAAGTCGAGGATGTCGGAAATGATCGAGGACAGGCTCACCGCGCTCTCGAGAATCTGCTGCAGGTACTGCTGGCGCCTCGGCGCGTCGAGCCCCGGGACCTGCGCGAGCCGCGCCAAGCCCAGCAAGCCGTTGAGCGGCGTGCGGATCTCGTGGCTGGTGTTGGCCAGGAAGGCGCTCTTGGCGCGGCTGGCTGACTCGGCCGCGTCGCGCGCCGCTGCGAGCGCCTGCTCGGTCTGGCGGCGCTCGGTCACGTCTTCGCCGATCCAGATGGTGCCGCCGCGGCTCGGGTCGTCGGGGTCCACCGCCTGCGCGCGGATACGGCACCAGAACAGGCTGCCGTCGCGGCGACGCATCTGGCGCTCCAGCTCGAAAGGCTGGCCAGCCGCCAGCAGGGGACCGGCCACCGTGCCGACCTCGGCGTGTTCGGCGGCGCTCGGCCAGACCACCGCGCCGCTCTCACCGTGCATGGTGCCGGCCGGCCAGCCGAACATCCGCTCGAAACGCGGGTTCACGTGCACGAAGCGGCTGTTGCGCGTGAAGGCGATGCCGATCGAGGCGTGCTGCAGGATCGCCTCGCGCTCGAGCCGCGCCTGCTCGATGACCGCCATGTCGCGCGCCATCACCACGAGGTATTCGATGCCGTCGTGCACGAAGCACGCCGCCGACACCCGCAACGGCACCAGCGCGCCCGACTTCCTGCGGAACATCGCCGGCATCTCGCGCACGTGGCCCTGATCGCGCACGGTCTGCAGCAGCTGCTGGCGGTCGGCTTCACGGTGCCAGATGCCGAGCTCGGCCGCGGTACGGCCGATCGCCTCCTCCGAAGTCCAGCCCAGCACGCGCGTGTACTGCTCGTTGATCATGAGATAGCGGCCGGTCGATCGTTCGGTGAGCGACACGGTGTCGGGCGTGGTGTCGAACAGTTGCGTGAGCAGCGCCTGCGAGCCGCGGAGGGCCTGTTCGGCGGCGCGCTGTGCTGTGACGTCGCGGTAGATCGACATCGTGGCCGGGCCGTCGTCGAGCTCGACGCGCAGGCCCGTCGCCTGCACCTCGACGCTTTGTCCGTCGGTGCGCCGCAGCCGGAAGTCGGCCAGTGGCAGCGCGGTCCCCTTAGGCACGGCGTCGAGGCCGGCCGTGCGGGCGCGGGCCCGTTCCAACTCGGCGCCCGGTTCATGGTGCGCCCAGAGTTCGATGCCGACCATCGCCGCCGCGTCGCTGTAGCCGAGCAAGCGGACCGCCGCTTCGTTGGCTTCGACGACCACGCCGTGGCGGTGCAGCAGCAGGGGCGAGGGCGAGCAGTCGAACAGCTCGCGGTAGCGTGTCTCGGTGACGTTGCGCGTGCGCTGGGCCAGCACCGTGTCGGTGACGTTTCGCCCCACGCCCCAGTAGCCCGTGAAACGCCCCGCTGTATCGAGCGTCGGCTCGCCGCTGATGCTTACCCAGCGCGGTCGCCCGTCCTTGTGGGCGCAGCGCATCACGAGGTCGCGAAACGGACGGCGCGCCTCCAGGTCGCGGCGGTGCGCGGCCCACTCCTCGGGCGTCAACCCGAATTCGGGGATTTCCCAGCGCATGCGACCGAGCAACTGGGACTGGGTGACACCGGTGTCGTCTGCCAGCGTGTGGGAGGCGAAGGTAAAGCGCAGTTGCGCGTCTTGTTCCCAGTACCAGTCGGCGGCGATGCCGAGCAGATTGCGAAAGCGCTGCTCACGCTCCTCGACGGCCGCCAGCGCACGACCCAGCGCGCTGCGGCTGGCGATGCCCGCCACCAGGCCGATCGCCAGCATCGCGGCCTGGATCGCGAACGCCACCGGCAGATTCGCGCCCAGCCTGCCGGCCGTACCGGATGCCGGCGGCAACCAGCCGCGGAGCTCGGCGACCACCAGTGCGCCCAGCAGGACGACGCTGCCGACCGCCAGCGC
>NZ_JACDCU010000271.1 GCF_013817365.1 Methylibium sp.
CACCACCGCACTGAAGCGAAGCACGCCGCCCGCCCCCCGGCTTTGCCCCCGCCACCAACCCGCACCGTCAAGACCAAAAGTCCACAACAGTCGGGCATGAACACTCACCACCGCAATGTTTCATCCGTCACTGATCGCGCCATGCCGGAGCCCGCTGAGATGAGCACCCCGCGAACCGCCGCCATCACACCGCAAAGCTTCTACGAGGCCACCGCACGTCAACGCGTGCGCGGCCTGTTCGACGCCGGCTCGGTGACGGAAATCCTGCCGCCGCAGGAACGCGTGTGCAGCCCGCATCTGGCGGCCCTCAGCCTGCCGACCGCCTTCGACGACGGGGTCATGATCGGCAGCGCGCGCCTCGAAGGCCGCCCGGTGCTGTTCGCCTCGGAGGAGCCGGCCTTCATGGGCGGCTCCGTCGGCGAAGTACACGGCGCCAAGCTCACCGGCTTGCTCCTGCGCGCGGCGCGGGACAAGCCCGATGCGGTGGTGCTGCTGCTGGACACCGGCGGCGTGCGCCTGCACGAGGCCAATGCGGGGCTGATCGCGATCTCCGAGATTCAGCGCGCGGTGTTCGATGCGCGTGCCGCGGGGGTGAACGTCATCGTCGTGTGCGCCGGCCGCAACGGCTGCTACGGCGGCCTGGGCATCGTCGCGCGCGGCTGCGACCACATCGTGATGACGGAAGAAGGCCGCCATTCGGTGTCGGGGCCGGAGGTGATCGAATCGCAGAAGGGCGTGGAGGAGTTCGACGCCACCGACCGCGCGCTGGTGTGGCGAACGATGGGCGGAAAGCACCGCTATCTGATTGGCGAGGCCGACGCGTTCGCGCTGGACAGCATGGACGGTCTTCGCCGGGCCGTGGTTGCACTCTTCGACCAGCCCGTCGCCTTGCACCTCGAAGCGGTGCGTCGGGAGCACGAAGCCCTGCAGCGCCGTCTGCAGCGCTTCGGCACGGCCGCGGACGCCGCCGACATCTGGGCGGGCCTCGGCGTGCCCGATCCGGCGGGCGTACCGATGCTGGACAAGGACGATTTCGTGTCGATGGCCGACCCGCTGCGGGAGCGTTCCGATGCCTGACGTCATGCCCCTGTGCGACCGGCTGTTCCCCGAAGGCCACGACGTGCGCGCCGAGGGCGACCTCCTGCGCGGCACGGGCGCAACCTCGCACGGCCCCGTGGCAGTGGTCGGCACGCGCAACCGTGCCGGCATCGGCGTGGACCTGGCGTTCGCGCTGGCCACCGAGGTGCTGCAGATCGTCGCGCGCTTTCCGAAGCGGCCGATCCTGATGCTCGTCGACACGCAAGGGCAGCAACTCTCCCGGCGCGACGAGCTGCTCGGCAACGGCGGCTATCTGGCGCACCTGGCCAAGTGCTTCGAGATCGCGCGCCTGCAAGGGCACCTGCTGCTCAGCCTGGTCTACGGCGAGGCCGTCAGCGGCGGGTACCTGTCGCTCGGCATGATCGCCGACCGCGCCTACGCGCTCGCCGACGCGCAGATCCGCGTGATGGCGCTGCCGGCGATGTCGCGTATCACGCAGATCCCGATCGAGGATCTGCAGGAGCTGTGCCGCACCTCGGCCATCTTCGGGCCGGGGGTCGACAACTATCAGCGACTCGGCGCTGTCGAGGACGTGTGGGCCGGCGACCTGGCATCGAGCCTCGCACAAGCGCTCCGCACGCCGGCAGGGAGTGATCGGCGCGCACAGCTGGGCGCCGCGCGCGGCGGGCGCGTGCACGCCGAGCGCGTCATCGCCGCCGTGCTGGCGGCACCCTGAGCCTTTCGACGATGGCGGTGACAACAAGCCCGGCGTCGCCGTTGCGCCATCGGCGTGTGTGGCTGAACCCGGCCCTGAACCAAGACGACGTGGCGGGATGCAGCGCTCCCACGGCGACGGCCCTGCTGATCGAGTGGGTTGGCAAGGGCCGGCCCCTGGTCGGGCGCGGCGCGCTGCCCCACGACACAGCCGGCTGGCTGCCGCTGGGCCTGGCAGTGGTCGATGCCGGCGGTCAGGCCCGACGGTCGTTCTGCGTGCCGATGCACGCCGTGTTGCGCATCAAGGAGCCGTTGTCGCTCGCCGAAGTGGCCCCCGGCCTGCCGCCAGCAATGCACGGCACCGCCCTGTGCCTGGTGCAGCGTGCCGGCGAGATCGGCATGCCGCTGCGCGTCTACGGCTCCGTGTTCTGGCAGCAGGCGAGCGGCAAGCCCTACCTGCACGAGAGTTCCGACCTGGACCTGCTGGCACAACCCGGGAGCGCCGACGACGCGAGGCGTTGGCTGGAGACGCTCAAGCAGATCGATGCACGCTTTGCAGTGCGGATCGACGGGGAAATCGAGCTGCCGTCCGGCGAGGCCGTCTCCTGGCGGGAGCTTGCCGCGTCCGGAAAAAAGATTCTCGTCAAGTCGGACGCGGGACCGAGCCTGCGGCCGCGCGCAAGCGTGTGGGCAGCATGGGCGCACGCGGCTCAGCCATGCTGACGATCACATCAGCACCGAAGGTCGTCTTCGGCAAGGCGCCCACCTTGCCCCAAGCGAAACAGGTTCGCAACGCCGCCGTGCGCGCTTTGTTGCAAGAGCTGATCACGTACCCGAAGCCGGGCCTGGTCAGTCTCGTCGATGCAGGCAGCCATGCCGACATGGACGCCACAAGCTTCGTGCGAAGCACGCTCGCGCTGAGGCGCTACTTCGAGGACGCGGCGCGCGCGGGCAGCGAAGGCGCATCGTTCGAGACGCTCAGGCAACTCGGTCTGGCGGCCGAGGCTCGCATGCTGCGCGCGACGCGGGGCGTGAACACGCACCGCGGCGCTGTCTTCAACCTGGGGCTGCTGGCCGGCGCGGCCGGCGCTCGCCGCAGTGCTTGTGCGGGCGCACCGATGCCCACGCTCGGCGAATGTGTGAAGCACACCTGGGGTCGCGCCATCGCGCAACACCGACGGGATGCGACGAGCCACGGCAGCCTCGTGAGCGCCCGCCATGCCGTCGGCGGTGCCCAGGCCGAAGCGGCGGCGGGCTTTCCCTCCGTCTACCGGATCGGATTGCCCGCCTACCGCGCCGTGCTTTCCCACGGCGGCTCCGTGAACCAGGCGCGCATCCAGGCCTTCTTCGAATTGCTGGCCCGCCTGGACGACACCAACCTTCTGCATCGCGGCGGACCGGGCGGCCTGGCGTATGCCCGCGCCCGCGCCGGCGTGTTCGTCGGTGAGGGCGGCGTGTTCCAGCCGCACTGGCGCGAGCGGGCCGTCGAAGTGCACCGCGCGTTCTGCGCGCGCCGTCTCAGCCCCGGCGGCAGCGCCGACCTGCTGGCGGCGTGCCTATTCGTCCACGCCATCGAACCCTGACGCGCCGGTGCAGCACTACGCGATCCTTTGCCCCGGCCAGGGCAGCCAGTCGCCCGACATGTTCGAGCTGGTCGCGGCCGACCCGCGCGGGCGCGAGGTGCTCGAAGAGGCGAGCCATACCCTCGCGTACGACGTGTTGGCGAAGGCACGAAGCGGCGACGGCCTGTTCGACAACGCCTTCGCGCAGCCGGCAATGATCGCGCTGGCCCGCGCCACGTGGACGCTGCTCGAGCCGCAAGTCCCGACGCCGGCCCTATTTGCCGGGTACAGCGTCGGCGAAGTGTCGGCATGGAGCTGCGCCGGTGCCTGGGACGTGCGCCTGTCCGTCGCAGTGGCAGTGGAGCGCGCCCGCTTGATGGACGCGCACAGCCCTCCCGGCTACGGCATGCTCGCCGCCCGCGGGCTGCCGCTGGAGCGGCTTCTCGCGCACGCCCCAGGCCTGCACCTGGCCATCGTGAACGACATCGACCACGCAGTACTGGCTGGCGCCGACGCGGCGCTCGGCGCGGCCGAAGCCGCCCTCGCCTCGCATGGCGCGTGGACACGCCGGCTCGACGTGCACGTGCCGTCGCACACGCCGGTGCTGCAAACGGCGGCTTCGGAGTTCGGCGCGTTTCTCGCGACGACCCCCATCCGGCCCGTGTCGGCACCCGTGCTGCGTGGCGTCGACGGCCGACGTTGCCTGCAAAGCAGCGAGGCGCCGCAGGCGCTGCAGCGCGCGGTATGCGAGCCGGTCCGATGGGACGACTGCATGCGCGGGATCGTCGAGTCGGGCGTGCGCGTGGTGCTCGACCTCGGGCCCGGGCAGACGCTGGCCAAGCTCTGTGCTCAGGCTCATCCGGAACTCGTCACGCGCTCCGTCGCCGATTTCAGGTCGACCCGCGGCGTGGCGGACTGGCTGCACCGTCAGCTGGCCGCCTGAGCCGAGCACCGCTTCACATTCAACATTTCAGGAGAACGACATGGCACAGAACCCCACCCCCGCGCCTTCAGACAGGAAGAAGCGCACGATCACCGAGATCCGCGCGTCCAAACAGACCGGCGAGAAGATGGTCTACACCTCGGTGCCCGACTACACCTCCGCCAAGTGGGCCGAGATGGCGGGCGTGGACGTCGCCGTGGTTGGCGACAGCCTGGCGATGGTGGCGCACGGGCACTCCAACACGATCCCGGCCACGATGGACATGATGGTGATGCATGCGCAGGCCGTGCGGCGCGGCGCGCCCAACACCTTCGTGCTCGGCTGCATGCCCTACCAGAGCTACAACACCGTGGACCGCGCGCTGCTCAACGCCACGCGCTTCATGCAGGACGGCGGCTGCGACGCTGTCAAGCCGCAAGGCGGCAAGTCGCAGGCGCACATCCTGAAGGCGCTGGTCGATGCGGGCATTCCCACCGCCTCGCACATCGGCCTCACGCCGCACACCATCGCCATGTTCGGCGGCTTCAGGATCCAGGGCCGCACGGCAGAAGCGGCGCTGAAGATCCTGGAAGACGCGCTGGCGATCCAGGACGCCGGCTGCTTCATGCTGGAGTTCGAAGCCGTGCCGGCGAAGATTGCCGCCGTCATTTCGCGCCAGCTCGAGATCCCGACAATCGGCATCGGCGCCGGTGCCGGCTGCGACGGGCAGATCCTGCTGTCGTACGACCTGCTCGGCGTGTTCACCGACTTCAAGGTCAAGTTCACCAAGCGCTACGCCAACCTGACGGAGGTGGCCGTTGCGGGACTGAGCCAGTACGTGGCCGAGGTGAAGGCCGGGCAGTTCCCCGACGACGATCACAGCTACGGGGTGGACGAAAAGGAATACGAGCGCTTCCTGAACCTGGTGGAAAAGCGCAAACAGATCTGAGGGCTGCGCCGGCTCACTCGCGGCGATGGTCCAGGGCATCGATCCACAGCGTGGCGCATTCATGGCCGAAGTCCAGTGCCTCCGTCGCGCTGGCGTGGTGCTTCCTCGGTACGTCCACCGCCACCTCGTCTTCGCTTTCCGAGCCGCGGATGTGCACCGTCACGGGCCAGGTGTCGAGACCCGTGGCGGACAAGGTGGACATCCTGATGCGGTAACCGCTGTGCGCACCGAAGGCCTCGAGCCGCGGCCCGCGGGCCACCACTTCGTATTTCATTTCTGCCGTTCCTGTTCTCGAGAAGGCGCAGCGTTTTGTACCTCGCAGCGCGCCGTGAGTCGGCGGCGGGGCGCACACGACCATGAAAGCCGCCGCTTCGCGAGGTGCCGGTCCGCGGCGCGGGCGCAGCCCGGCTGCACAGGCGCTCGAAGGGCGATTGCCGCCCTCGCGCACAAGCCCTCGCCTACAATTCGCATCGACGGGCCTCCCCGCATGGGGGCGCGGCCAACCGGGTCAGGTCGGGAACGAAGCAGCCCTAACCGTTAGCTCTCAGTGCCGGGGTCGGGCTCGTCACCCTTTTCCCTCCCGTCGTCACCCGCCACTCGCCTGCCTGAAGGCCATCACGGC
>NZ_JACDCU010000272.1 GCF_013817365.1 Methylibium sp.
CACGTCGCCCGACTTCAGGCCGGCCGCCGCGGCCGGGCTGTCCGGCGCCACGCTGGCCACCAGGGCGCCGTCCGGCGTCTTCAGGCTGAAGGACTCGGCCAGGCCCTGGTTCACGTCCTGGATCACCACGCCGAGCCGCGCATGCGAGGCCTTGCCGGTCGCGACGATCTGGTCCTTGACCTTGAGCGCCACGTTGATCGGGATCGAGAAGCTCAGGCCCTGGTAGCCGCCGGTGCGCGAGTAGATCTGCGCGTTGATGCCGACCACCGCGCCGCTGCCGTCGAACAGCGGGCCGCCCGAGTTGCCGGGGTTCACGGCCGCGTCGGTCTGGATGAACGGCACCACCGACGAGTATTCGCCCGGCAAGGTGCGGCCCTTGCCACTGACGATGCCCTGCGTGGCCGTCTGCTCGAAGCCGAACGGCGCGCCGATGGCCAGCACCGGGTCGCCGACCTGCAGCGAGGCCGGGTCGCCCAGGCGCACCATCGGCAGGTCCTTGGCCTCGATCTTGAGCACGGCCACGTCGGTCATCACGTCGGCGCCGAGCACCTTGGCCGTGAACTCGCGGCGGTCGCTGAGCTTGACGGTCACTTCGTCCGCTTCGTGCACGACGTGCGCGTTGGTCAGGATCAGGCCGTCCTCGCTGATGATGAAGCCCGAACCCTGGCCGCGCGTCGGGCTCGGCGGGCCGTCTTGGCCGCCGGGCGGCATGCCGCGGAAGAAGGGCGCGAACGGGCTGTTCTCGAAGCCCGGCGGCAGCTTGAAGCCCGGCGGCAGGCCACGCTCGGGGCCTTCGTCGCTGTTCGATTTGCGCGTGCCCTGCACGGTGATGCCGACCACGGCAGGCCCGGCCTGCTGCACGATTGCGCGGTAGTTGGGCACCGCGTCGGCGGAAAGCTGCGGCACCGGCTGGGCCGGCACCGTGGCCACCATCACGGCATTGGTCTTGACGGCTCGCGCCTCGCCCGGCAACCAATCGTTCTGGATCGCGCCGGCAGTGCCGACGGCCAGTACACCTGCCGCGACGAGGGCGGCGCTGAGGGACTTCATTCGCATGCTGATCTCCTTGAAGAGGGCGCGGAGAAACTCCGCATGCGACGAAAGATAGGCGCCGCCGGTTAGGGCTCGGTTAGCTTTGGGTTAAGCGAAGATTAAGCACAGTCAACTTGACCCCCTTGCACGCCCACACCGCGCTGTTCGGGGTGTACGGCATGCTGGGCATCGGGCTCGTGCTGTTCTGCCTGCGCGGCCTCAAGCCGGATCTGGTCTGGAACGAAGGCAGTGTCGGGGCCCTGACGCTCGCCTGGTTCGTGGTCGGACTTTGGTTCAGGCCGCAGCGCCGGCCCGTGTTGCAAAAAGCGGCGTGAGCTGGCGCGTTCTCTTCGGAAGCCATCCGGGGAGTTCGTCGGACCGGCCGGCCTGCTGCAGGTGTATTGTTTCACCCTGGCAAAACCAGATAGGCCGTCAGTCAAGCGCTCAAGCCGGAAGTGTTTCTGCTTCTCGCGCGCAGAACAATGCGTACCGACTCATACCTTTCTTAGCTCGGTACATTGCCGCATCGGCATTGTTTATCAGTTGTTCTCCACTCATCCCGTCGCCCGGATAAACAGCGATACCGATGCTCGGTTCGATGAAAAGTTGCAGATCAGCGATTTGAATCGGCTGTGCAATATTTTTCACTACCGACCCGGCGATGCGCTCGATGTTCTCGCTGCCCTGAGGATTCATCAACAAGTACAGGAACTCGTCGCCACCGTTGCGGCATACAGTATCTTCGTCCCGGCAATTGAGTGACAGTCGTCTTGCGACCTCTTTCAATACCGAATCTCCCGCCGCATGCCCGTGCACATCGTTGACGCTTTTAAAGCGGTCCAAGTCCAGAAACATCACCGCCAGCGTCCACCCATGCCGCTCTGCCAAGGCAATCGCGTGTGCCAAACGGTCGTCGAACAGGACACGGTTCGGTAAACCGGTTGTGGGGTCGTGCAAAGCCCGCAACGTGGCTTGTTTTTCGCCTTCCAGTGCCACCGTCAAGGCAGCCTCGCTCTGCGCCAAGGCTTTGTGCGAGTGCATCAGGGCGATTTCAGTCTGCTCAAGATCGTCGATCCCTTCGACCAGCGTTTTCGTCACGCTGGTTAAATCATCCGCACATTCCTGCACAGTGGTTTCAACTGCCTGACTGTGTGCCAAAGCCTTATGCGCCGACAGCATGGTTGCACCGTCGGCAATCTTTTGCTTGACGCGACTATTAGCCGACGCCAACTCGTCGGCACAGGCTTCCGCCTTGGCTTTCACAACCTGGCTTGTCTCCAGCGCCACCTGCAAAGCGAATGGCGTATCAGCAGGAATAGAAGTATGAATTCTATCGAAAGACATCGAGGGCCCCGTTTTCGATCGAAATGAACTCGGTAGTTTCTCATCATCGCGGTAGCTTGACTTTCCGAAAAAGATTAATTCGTGAATGCGTCAGCATTAGGCATTTTCGCGAAATTTTCTCTGACAGGGTTGGGTTGGGTTGGGTTGGGTGGCGGGGGCCAGCTCGTTCAGCCGGCGCTCGCCGAGCGCCGGGCGTGTGCTTCCTGCGCATTGAAGCGCACCGTCACGCGCAGCCCTTTCGGCTTCGATTCGCCCAGCGTTACGCTGGCGCCGTGCGCGGCAGCGACGCTGCGCACGATAGCCAGGCCCAGGCCTGTGCCGCTCGCTTCCGGCTCGTTGGAGCGGCGATAGAAGCGGTCGAACACCCGTTCGCGTTCCGCAGCGGGAATGCCAGGGCCGGCATCGTCGATCTGCAGCGTCGGCACTCCCGCATCGCTGAACACGCGCAGCTCGACGCGCGAGCCGTCCGGCGCATGCCGCACGGCGTTGTCGGCGAGGTTGCGTGCCAGGCTGCCAAGCGCGGCCGCATCGCCGGTGAGCGGCACCGGCGCGTCGGCATCGAGGTCGAACTCCACGTTGCGTGACACGGCGAAGGGCACCGTGTCCGCCACCGCCAGTCGCACCGTCTCGCTCAGGTCGAGCGGCGCCATCGCCAGGCCCGGCGCGCCGGGCTCGCTGCGCGCCAGGGTGAGCATCTGCTCGACCAGCCGTGCGGCGCGGTCGATGCCGCCAGACAGCGCGTCGACCGCTGCGAGCCGGGCGGCATCGTCCGGCGCACGCCGCAGAAGTTGCAGCTGCAGCTTGAGCGCAGTGAGCGGCGAGCGCAGTTCGTGGGCGGCGTCGGCGACGAAGGCGCGCTGGTTGTCGAAGGAGCGCGAGAGCCGCTGCAGCAGGCCGTTGAGCGCCTCGACGAGCGGCGAGACCTCGTCGGGCAAGCCTTGTGTGGGCAGCGGTTGCAGCGACTGTTCGCTGCGCTGCTGCACGTCGCGCGCCACCGTGCGCAGCGGCCGCAGCGCGATCAAGGCCAGCCACCAGATCGCCAGCGCGAGCACCGGGGCGACGAAGAGCAGCGGCCGCACGCTGCGCAGCGCGGCGCCGGCGGCGAGCCGGCGGCGGATCTGCAGCGGCTGCGCGACTTGAATGACGCGGTCTCGTGTGGCCACGCTGAAGGTGCGCCAAGTCTCGCCCGCCACCGACACATAAGCCAGGCCCAGGTAGGCGCGCGAGGGCAGGGCGGTGTGCAGGCGCGAGGCGTAGATGCTGCGGCCGTCGGCCGTCCAGATCTGCACCACGAAATCGAGCTGGCCGTCGGCCAGCGCACTGGCCTGCTGGGGGGCGATCTCGCCCTGGTCGCGCAGCGACAGCGCCATCTGGCGCAGCTGGTAGTCGAACAGGGCTTCGGTCTCGGTGAGCACCGTGCGGTAGGCGATGGCGCCCATCACCGCGGCGGCGAGCGCGAGCATCGCCACCAGCAGCAACAGCAGCCGCACGCGCAGCGAGTTCATGCGTCGGTGGCCGGCGGCAGTGGCGGTGCCGAAGCAGGCGTCGGGGCGGCTTCGCCGCGCGCCGCGCCGACGAAGTAGCCGACGCCACGCACGTTCTGGATGAAATCGGGCCCCAGCTTGCGGCGCAGTTGGTGGATATAGACCGAAACCGCGTTGCTTTCGATCTCCTCGCCCCAGCCGTAAAGGCGGTCCTCGAGCTGCGCGCGCGAGAGCAGGGCGCCGGGGCGGGTGAGCAAGGCTTCGAGCACCGCGAACTCGCGCGCCGAGAGCTGCACGGGCTGGCCGTCTTTCGCAACCTGGCGGGTGGCGGGATCGAGCGTGACGCCGCCGTGCGCGAGCAGCGGCTGGGCTCGCCCGGTGTGGCGCCGCAGCACGGCGCGGATGCGGGCATTGAGTTCCTCGAACTCGAAGGGCTTGACGAGGTAGTCGTCAGCGCCGGCATCGAGGCCGGCGACGCGGTGGCCGAGCGCGTCGCGGGCGGTGATCACGATGACCGGCGTGGCGTCGTTGCGCGCGCGCACGCTGCGCAGCACGGCAAGGCCTTCGCTGCCGGGCGCCTCGGTGCCTGAGCCGGGCTCGGCCACAGAGGAGCCCGCGCCGCTCGCGCGCGGGCCGCCTTCGGGCAAGCCCAGGTCGAGCAGCACCAGATCGAAACGCTCGCTGGCGAGCACCGCCCGTGCCGCCGTGGCGTCGCGCACCCAATCGACGGCGTGGCCTTCGAGCCTCAGCGCGGCGCGCAGGCTCTCGCCGATCATGCGGTCGTCTTCGACCAACAGCAAACGCATCGGCGGGCTCCGGCTCGTGATGGACGCAAAAGCATACCGTCGGCTTGCGCCCGGACGATGCGGCCCGCCAAGGGCGGTCGCCGCGCCGAAACGCAGCTGAGCGAAGTGCCCGGCTCGTGCCGGGGGTATGAACCGGGCCGGGCCGCCTTGCGCGGCTTAGGCGACGTGCGTGCCGGCCGGTGTGCTGGCGCGCGCGGGCCGTTCGGCCATCTGGCGGCATTCGCTCGCGCATCGCCGGCAGGCCGTGGCGCACTGCTGGCAATGGTCCATCGCGTGCCGGTTGCACTCTTCGGCGCAGGCTTCGCAAACCATGGCGCACAGCGCGCACGCGGCGCTGTCGTGGGCGCTTCCGCGCGCCATGAAGCCGGCGGCCAGACGACAAAGCTGGGCGCAATCGATGTCGAGCGCGACGCAGCGCGCCATGAGCTTGGGCTGCGGCTCGCCGAGGCAGGCAATGGCGCAGTGATCGCAGGCATCGGCGCAGGCATAGCAGGCGTCGATGCAGGAGCGGTGGTGGTGACTGGGCATGAAAGACTCCTTGTTGGGAGGCGCGACATCCGGACGGGTGGCGCCGCCCTGAACGCGGCAAGGCGCGTGCCAATGTCGCCCCGTCGCCGCGCCCCAGCGCTGCGTGGGTCTACTTGCGCGGCGCTCGGCGAGGCACGGTGCAATGGGGGACAGTTATTGCAGTCGGCGCCCCTCGGGTTGCGCCTGGGCACTTGCCTCCCGACCGAGGCCGCCACAATGCCGGCCTTGCATGGCGATCGCTCTTGCCCCTTGCAAAGCAGCGTCGGGTGTCCGCACCGAACGCAGCGAAGCCGTCTCGCTTGGCTCCCCGTCAGTCCTTCCATTTGAAAAGGCCCCCCAGCGCATGAACGACCTGAACTTTGCCGCTACCTGGTTCACAACGATGACGTTGCTGGGCGTGCCGCTTACGAACTGGGCTCTGGCCTGCGCCGCGGCGCTGGGCTTTTATCTGCTATTCACGTTCGGGCTGCGCTTTGCACTGAGGCGCGCCTCGCGCGTTGCCGTCAACACCAGCAACCGTGTCGACGACACCTTGATCGAGGTGCTGAGCCGCACCAACCGCTGGCTGCTCGCGCTGGCCGCGCTGTTGATCGGCCTGAGCCTGAT
>NZ_JACDCU010000273.1 GCF_013817365.1 Methylibium sp.
TCGCGCATCTCCGGATCGCGCTCGTCGCCGTATTCGACTCTGCGCAAGTCTCGGCGGTAGCTCTCGGTGTTGTTCAGGAAAGTCACGAAGTCGGAAATGCCGACGATGTCGATCGCCCCGGCGATGCGCTCGGCGTAGTGCACGCTGGCCGCCAGGCTCATGTAGCCGCCGTAGCTGCCGCCTGCTACCAGCACGCGCGAGGCGTCGAGGCCGGGCTGCGCGGCGATCCAGTCGAACAGGCTGCCCAGGTCCTTGACGGCGTCCTCGCGCTGAAAGCCGTTGTCCAGGGTGAGGAAGGTCTTGCCGTAGCCCGCAGAGCCGCGCACGTTGGGCTCGATGATGGCGACGCCCAACTCGTTGATCAGGTAGTTCCAGCGGCCGAGAAAACCCAGGCTGGCCTGGCCCTCGGGGCCGCCATGCACCAGCACCACCACCGGCCGTTTGCCGGTGAAGCGGGCGGGCGGCGGGCTCAGCACGCCGGAGATTTCGCGGCCGTCGAAGCTCGTCCAGCGCACGATGCGCTGCGGCAGGAAGCTGGCAGCGTCCAGGCCCGGCGGCACGTAGGGGCGGGTCCAGGGCTGCACCGTGCGCGCAGCCGCATCGAGCGCGTAGAGCTGGTTCGGCCCCTGCGCGCTGTCGACCGCGAAAGCCAGCCGGTTCGTTGCCGGGTGGAAGCCCACGCTGTTGACACTGCCCGGCGGCAGGGGCGGCACCGGCCGCTCGCGCAGGCTGTCGGCGTCGAAGAGGCGCAGCTCGGTGCGGCCATCGACGTTCATGCGCAGCGCGATCTGTGCGCCGTCATCGCTGAGGGCGACACCGCTCGCGTCCCAGGAGATGTGGCCGGTGATGCGCTGCAAGCCGCCGCTCGCGAAGTCGTGGAGCATCAGCTCGCGGAACTCGCCGGCGCGGTCGCTCACCACGAACAGGCCCGAGCCGTCGCGCTTGAAGCCGATCGGGAAATGGGTCGCCTTGACCGCCTCGCTCTTGGCCGGCAGCAACTGCGTCGGCGTGCCGGTGGCCAGGTCGATCAGCCAGACCTGCGATTCGGTGGCCGAGCGGTAGCGTGTGATGGCGAGCCGGCGGTCGTCCCAAGACACCGTGCCGCCGAACCAGCCGGGGCCGGGCAGCTCGGCCAGCTTGCGCCGGGCCTCGGGGTGCAGCGGATCCATCAGCCACAGCGTCGTGCCCGGGTTCGCGCGGCGGCCCTCCTGCGCGGTGCGGTCCAGCGGCACCGAGGTGACGAGCAGCACCGAGCGGCCGTGCAACCAGTCGACGATGCTGTGGCGCTCATCAGGGTCGGTGAGCAGACTGATCTGGCGGGTGTCGAGATCGAGCCGGTAGAGCTGGTCGGCCTCGTTGCCGCCGGCGCTGCGCGAAAACACGAGGTAGCGGCCATCGGTGGGCTCGTAGGTCGCCTCGCGGACCGGATCGGCGAAGTCGGTGAGCTGCTCGAGCGGCGCCAGGGGCGCCGTGGCGCGGAACAACTGCGCGGTGTTGGCGCCGGCCTTGCGGTGGGTGACCAGCATCTCGCTTCTTCGCGGATGCCAATCGACGAAGCCGTGGCCGCGAAAGTCGGTGTACTGCTCGACCTGGCGCACCAGCGACATCGGAATCGGCGGAATGCCCTGCACGAACAGGTTCTCGTTGGGCAGCAGCGTGCCGGCACTCGGCGAGGAAGCCGGCGGCGTGCTGCAGGCAGCGCTCAGCAGGCCCGCGGCGGCTGCGGTGACGATCAGGGCCAGGCGGCGGCGCCGGTTCAGACCCGTCGTCATCGGCTTTCCTCCAGGCCGAACTCCTTGGCAAGCAGGGCATACGAGTGGCGGCGCACCGCCGGCGCATGGGCCCAGGTGTTGATCACCAGTTCTTCGAGTTCCAGGCTTGCGGCCAGCGCCCGGAGCTTGTCGGCCACTTGCCGGGCCGTGCCGACGAAGGCCTTGCGCTGCCCGGCTTCGACAGCGGCCCGCTCGTCTTCGCCGAAGCCGCGCGCGGCGATGTCGTCGGGCGCCTGTAATGGGCCGAGACGCCCGCGCAGGTAATCGGCGCGCCAGCGGTCGCGGCTCAAGGCGTGGTGGCGAGCTTCGGCCTCGCTGTCTGCGGCCAGGGCCCAGACGCAGATCGTGACTTCGGGCAACGGGTGCCGCTCGCTCGGCCGGTACAGGCTGCGGTAGAGCTCGAGCGCCTGCTCGACGCCTTGGCCGTCCATGAAGAAATACGCGAACGCATACGGCAGGCCCAGGTGCGCGGCGAGCCGCGCACCGTAGTCGGAGCTGCCCAGAATCCACAGTTGCGGCGCGTGGACGCCGTTCGGGGCTTCGGCCGGCCCGCCGCGCGGATGCGCAATGAGGCCGCGGTGCTGCGCGCCGCTGCTCCAGGCCTGCAGGTCGAGCACCTGCTCGGGGAAGTCTTCCGCACCCGGCCGCGCATGCGGGTTCAGCGCCAGCGCGCTGCGCCGGTCGCCGCCCGGCGCGCGCCCCACGCCGAGGTCGATGCGCCCCGGCGCCAGCGCGTCGAGCACGCGGAACTGTTCGGCCACCTTGAACGCCGAGTAGTGCGGCAGCATGACGCCGGCGCTGCCGAGACGGATGCGCTCGGTGCGCGCCGCGATCGCCGCCAGCAGTACCTCGGGCGCCGTGCCCACGATGCTGGGCAGACTGTGGTGCTCACTGAGCCAGAAGCGGTGGTAGCCGAGTGCCTCGCAATGTGGCGCGAGCGAGAGCGTGTCGCGGATCGCGTCGGCCTCGCTGGCGCCGGCGAGGGCGACCGATTGATCGAGAACGGAAAGTTTCATGCGGTGGGTGTGCGGTAGGCGCGCGGTGGGCGTCGCTCGCATGGGCTGTCTGCCGCGCATTGTCGGCAGGCCACCGCGCCGCTGCGGCCGCTGCGCCGGGCGCCACTGCCCGCGGCAGGGGCAGCGCCGCATCAGCCCCGCGCGGCGCGTGCGCGTTCGCGCAGCATGAAGAGGTAAAGGCTTTCCACCTTCTCGCGCGCCCACGGCGTCTTGCGCAGGAACTTCAGGCTCGACGCGATGCTCGGCTCGCTGGTGAAGCAGCGGATGGCGATGCGCTCGCCGAGGCCCGGCCAGCCGAAATAGGCCACCAGCTCGGTGAGCATCGCCTCGAGCGTCAGCCCGTGCAGCGGGTCGCGCGGCGGGGGTGCGGTCATGGGCCGGGTCATCGAAGCGGGGGCCTGAGCGCGCCGACACGGCGCTCCTCGAAGGCCGGCGCCCCGCAAGAAAAAACGGCGGCCGAAGCCGCCGTGGATGACATTGCTTGCGCGCGAACGCTCAAGTCGGGGTCGGCGAGATGCCAGCGATCGCCCACTCGCGCTCGCCCTGCACCGGCTTGACGAGGTGCCAGAGTTCGTCGAAGGGCTCGGCCGTCCCGCCGGCGTCCTCACGAATCAGGCCGTGGAAGCGCACCGACACGACCCACTGGCCGTCTTCCTGCGCGGTGTCGAGCACCTCGGCTTCCAGTTGCACCACGTCGGTCTTCTGGGCGGCGGGGCCGCGCTCCTGAAGGTCCAGGCGCAAGGAGGCGAACAACTCGGGCGTCGTGAATCGGCGCAGGTCGTCCACTTCCGCGGCGTCGTTGGCCGCTTGCAGGCGAATGAAGATCATCTTGGCGATGCGCTCGAACTCCGCGGCGTCGAAGCCGGCGGGTTGCACTGCCGAGATGCGGGAATCGACGGCGCTGCCGGCGGCTACTGCTGGCGTCGCAAGGGCGCTGCGCTGCATCGGTTCGGGCTCCTCGGCCCCCGGCCCACCGCGCGGTGCCCCGGCGCCGGCGAACTGCAGATTGCCCGGGGCGGCCCGTGCCGTCGGTGCGCCGACATTCAGGCGCCGCATCAGCCAGCGGATGGCGATGAAGGCCACCGCCGCGAGCAGCAGGAGGGTGACGAAGTTGGCCAGGCCCTCGCCGAAGCCGAAGTGGCTCAGCAGCGCGGCGATGCCCAGGCCGGCCGCCAGGCCAGCAAGGGGGCCCATGAACGAACGCCTGCCTGCCGTCGCCGCTGCGCCGGCAGCAGCCGGGGCGGCTGCGGTTGCGCCGGGGCTGGGCTTGGGCGCGACGTCGGCCTGCTTGGGCGGCATCTGCCGCTGCATGCCGGCCGCCCGGCCGCCGCCCAGGCGGCGCGCTTCGGCATCGGTGGGGGCGAAATTGAGCGTCACCCCGGCCAGCGCCATCGAAAGTGCTATCAGCAATGTCTTCACAACGGTCTCCTCGATCAGTTCATTCAGGCCGCCTCGGTGCGGCACTTGCCGTCAGACCCCGTTCGAGTCGTTCGGTTCAGCGCAACACCGTTCGGTGGGTTGCGGTCCAAGACTGCATGCTACGCGGCCTGACTCGACGGGATCCATCGCCGCGCCAGCCGCACGAGTCGCACACAGCAATCCGAGGGCCTGTCGCACCCGCAAACGCTGCGCCGCGATATCGTCGCGCCAGCGAAATGGCGCGCAGGCTCAACGCGGGGGCGGCACTGTCGGATCGAAGAGCCGTTGCCGCATCCAGGCGAGTGCCCGCGCCACGTCGGGCCGCTGGCGAACCAATTGCGGGGTGACGGAGACGGTCCGTCCCTCCTGCCGTTCGGCCAGCGCGAAGGAGAAGGTGTAGTAGGGCTCCTGGCCCATGCGCAGGTCGCTCATCACGAGGCGGCCTTCCACCTCGGTGGTCTTGAAGAAGCCGCGGCTGAACCAAGCCAGGCGCTCGGCGTGCTGATTGCCGCGCAACGCCTCGAACAAGACCTCGCCGCGCGGGAAAGCGTCGAAGCTCATGCGCCGCTGGTCGTCGAAGAGCGAACGAAACCCCTCCAGGTAGCCTTCGGGCGTGATGGCCACCACCCGCCACAGCAGCGTGTTGAAGGGCGTGGGGGTGACCAGCAGGCGCTCCACCGTCACACCCTGCTCTCGCAGTGCATCTCTCGCAACCGACTCGACCCGCTGCTGCGCGGCGAAGCTCCAGGCCAGGTAGGCGCTGCTCAGCGCCAGACCGGCCAGGTTCCAGCGCAAGCCCCGCCGGTTACGCGCGGCGAGTGCGCCGCCCACGCCGACCAGCAGCGGCAGCGTGTAGAGCGGATCGATGATGAAGATGCTGCCCACGCCGTAGGGATGGTCGGTGAAGGGCAGGGCGAGCTGGGTGCCGTAGACCGTCATCGCATCGAGCAGCGGGTGGGTCACCAGCACCAGCCAGACGGCAAGCCACCAGCGCTTGAAGCGATCGGTCTCGCCGTGCAGCCGGGCGATCAGGCCGGCGAGCAGCGGCGCGAGCAGCGTCAGATAGAAAAGCGCATGGCTCTGCGCGCGGTGCCAGGTCATGTTGCTGACCGGGTCGCCGTGGTCGATGAAGGAATCCAGGTCTGGCAGCGTGCCGCAGACGGCGCCCCAGAGCGCCGCCTTCCACACGGCCGTGCGTCGGCCCATCACGCCGATGCCGACCGCCGCGCCGAGTGCCAGTTGAGAGAGCGAATCCATGGCGGCGCATTGTGGTGCGGGTGGGCCGGGCCTGCGCGCACGCGCAAGGGCGCCGGCTGCTAGAGTCGGTTCCGCCGGGCGTGGCTCGGCATAACAGCATCAGGAGTACAGACGATGCCCGCAGCAAGCTTCACGTACCGTGCCGCGTCCCTGCTCGTGTGTGCATGCGCCGCGCTGTCGCTGGCTCCGGTGGCCGTGGCCGCGCCGGGTGGCCTGCCCACCAACGTGCAGCACACCGACTCCTCGCCGCAGTGGGAAAAACTGCGCACCGCGCTCTTCCAGGACCGCAAGGTGGAAGCCGGCACTGGCAAGGTCG
>NZ_JACDCU010000274.1 GCF_013817365.1 Methylibium sp.
GAGCAGCACAGCGCAGTCGCCGCGCAGCGGCGACTGCCGCACCGGCGCGCCGCCGCACACCCGCCCACGGCTTTGCCCGCGCCGAGCGTTCGCACGACCGTCAGCCGAACCTCCGCAACGGGCCGATTCCCGACCCTCTCCTATAAGCGGGAGAGCGAGCCACTCGTCAAATACCGGAGCAGCGGCCGCTCGATGTGAGCGGAACACGCAACGCCATGTGGTTCACCCGCCTTTCGATCGGCAACCCGGTCATGGCCACGATGGTCATGCTGGCCTTCGTGGTGCTGGGCCTGTTCAGCTACCAGCGCTTGGCCGTCGATCAGTTTCCCGACATCGATTTTCCGACCGTGGTGGTGCAGATCGAATACCCCGGCGCCTCGCCCGAAATCGTCGAGAGCGAAGTCACCCGAAAGATCGAGGAGGCGGTCAACACCGTCGCCGGCATCAACGCGCTGCATTCGCGCTCCTATGAAGGCAGCGCGATCGTCATCGTGGAGTTCAACCTCGACATCGACGGCCGCCAAGCCGCGGAAGACGTTCGCGAGAAGGTCGCGCTGATCCGCCCGCTCCTGCGCGACGAGGTGGAGGAGCCGCGCATCGCCCGCTTCGACCCGGCCAGCCAGCCGATCTTCAACGTCGCGGTGCTGTCGGACGACGGCCGCCACAGCACGCAGGAGCTCACCACGTGGGCCACGCAAGTGCTGCAAAAGCGGCTGGAAAACGTGCGCGGCGTGGGTGCGGTGTCGGTGATCGGGGGGCGCGAGCGGGAGATCAACGTTTACTTGAAACCGGCCGCGCTAGAGACCTACGGCATCAGCGTTGCGCAGGTGCTCGCCGCCGTGAAAAGCGAGAACCAGGAACTGCCGCTCGGCGCCATCCGCTCGCGCGAGCAGGAGCGCGTGGTGCAGATCAACGCACGGCTGAAGACGCCGCAGGACTTCCGCGACATCGTCGTCGCGCGCCGGGCCGCGCTGCCGGGCGCGGGCGGCGGCGAGACGGGCGGCGCGCCAATCCGGCTGTGGCAGCTCGCCGACGTGGTCGATGGCCCGCAGGAGCTGGAGACGCTGGCGCTCTACAACGGCCAGCGCACGGTGCTGCTGTCGGTGCAGAAGTCGCAGGGCGAGAACACCATCGCCGTGGTCGACGGCCTGAAGATCGCGCTGGCAGGGGCTGCGGACGTGACGCCGCCGGGCGTGCGCACGGAGATCAACCGCGACAACTCGCGCTCCATCCGAACCTCGGTCGCCAACGTCAAGCGCACGCTGATCGAAGGTGCGCTGCTCACCATCGGCATCGTGTTCCTGTTCCTCAACTCCTGGCGCTCCACCGTCATCACGGGTCTCACGTTGCCGATCGCGCTGATCGGCAGCTTCGGCGTCATGCACGCCTTCGGCTTCACCATCAACACCATCACCATGATGGCGCTGAGCCTGTGCGTAGGCCTGCTGATCGACGACGCCATCGTCGTGCGCGAGAACATCGTGCGCCATGTGCAGATGGGCAAGGGCGCGCGCCGGGCGGCGCTCGACGGCACGCAGGAGATCGGGCTGGCGGTGCTGGCCACCACGCTGTCCATCGTTGCGGTGTTCCTGCCGATCGGCTTCATGGGCGGCATCGTCGGCAAGTTCTTCCACGAGTTCGGCATCACCATCGTGGCCGCCGTGCTGATCTCCATGTTCGTCAGCTTCACGCTCGACCCGATGCTCTCCAGCGTGTGGCACGACCCGCAGGCCGAGCGGCAGCCCGGCGCGCACCGCGACAAGCCGGTGACGCTGTACGACCGCACGCTGGGCCGCGTCACGGGTCAGTTCGAGCGCTTCACCGACTGGCTGGGCGATCGCTACCAGTCCATCCTGCGCTGGTCGCTGGTTCACAAGCTGGCCACCCTCGCCATCGCGCTTGCGACCTTCCTTGCGAGCTTTTTCATCGTGCCGCTGCTCGGCGCCGAGTTCGTGCCCAAGGCCGACTTCTCCGAGACGCAGATCAACTTCCACACCCCCGTCGGTTCCTCGCTCGAACTCACCGAGCAGCGCGCCCGCCAGGTCGACGCGGTGCTGCGCGAACTGCCCGAGGTGCGGCACACCGTCACCACCATCAACAGCGGCCAGGCGCTGGGCCCGATCTACGGCTCGGTCTATGTGCGGCTGGTCGATCGCGCGCAGCGCGAACGAGGCGTGGACGAGATCGGCACCGTGCTGCGCGAGCGGCTCGCGAGCATTCCGGGCATCACCGTCACCAACCTCGGCGTCACCGACATGGGTGGGGGCAAGAGCCTGCAGTTCTCGATCCAGGGTGACGATCTGGGCGAGCTGGAACGGCTTTCGCAGCTCATCATGGCGCGGCTGCGCGACATTCCCGGCCTCGTCGATCTGGACACCACGCTCAAACCGAACAAGCCCACCGTGGCCATCGACGTGAAGCGCGACGCCGCGGCCGACGCCGGCCTCAACGTCGATTCTTTGGCCGCCAGCCTGCGCACCCTGTTGGCCGGCACGACGGTCGGCAACTGGCGCGCGCCCGATGGCGAGAACTACGACGTCAACGTGCGCCTCGCGCCTGAGAGCCGCACGCAGCTCGCCGACATTTCCCGGCTGCCGCTGGCGGTGAGTGCGTCGTCCGACGGCTCGCCGCGCATCGTGCGGCTCGCGCAGGTGGCCGACGTGCGGCCCTCCACCGGCCCCAACCAGATCAACCGCCGCGACCTCAACCGCGAGATCAACATCGACGCGAACGCCCTCGGTCGCAGCGCGGGCGACGTCTCGGCCGACATCCGCCGCGTGCTCGAGACCACGCCCTTCCCGCCCGGCTACCGCTACAGCTTCGGCGGCTCGACCAAGAACATGAACGAATCGTTCAGCTACGCCATCGGCGCGTTGGGGCTGGCGGTGGTGTTCATCTACATGATCCTGGCCAGCCAGTTCAGGAGCTTCCTGCAGCCGCTGGCGCTGATGAGCTCGCTGCCACTCACCCTCATCGGCGTGGTGCTGGCGCTGCTGGCCTTCGGCTCCACGCTCAACATGTTCAGCATCATCGGCATCGTCATGCTGATGGGGTTGGTGACCAAGAACGCGATCCTGCTGGTCGACTTCGCCATCCGCTCGCGCGCGGGCTCGCCCGGCGAGGCGCCCATGAACCGCGAAGACGCCCTGCTGCACGCCGCCCGCGTGCGGCTGCGTCCGATCCTCATGACGACGCTGGCGATGATCTTCGGCATGCTGCCCCTGGCCCTGGCCATCACCGAAGGCTCGGAGCAGCGCGCCCCGATGGGCCAGGCCGTGATCGGCGGCGTGATCACCTCATCGCTGCTCACGCTGGTGGTCGTTCCCGTGATCTATTGCTACCTCGACGATCTGGCCGCCTGGGCGCGGCGACGCCGGCGCGGGCCGGCCCGAGGGGGCGAAATAGAATCCATCTCCCCATGAAAACTGCCGAGAACCCTCACCTTGCGCCCATTGCTCCCGCGCCGATTTCGTTCGCTGCTTCCATGAACGTCGAACAAGCCCGCTTCAACATGATCGAGCAGCAGATCCGCCCCTGGGACGTGCTCGATGCGTCGGTACTGTCGCTGCTGGCAATCGTCAAGCGCGAAGACTTCGTGCTGGAAGAACACCGCGCGCTGGCCTTCATGGACATGGAGCTTCCGCTGCCCGAAGGCCAGCAGATGCTCGCCCCCAAACTCGAAGCACGGCTGCTGCAGGAGCTCGCCGTGCGCAAGCACGAGCGCGCACTGGAGATCGGTGCCGGCTCCGGCCACATGGCCGCCCTGCTGGCGCATCAGGCCAGGCAGGTGCTCAGCCTGGAAATCCGCCCGGCGCTCGCCGAACTGGCCGCACACAACCTGGGGCGCGCCGGCGTGCACAACGCCGAAGTGCGCACGGCCGACGGCGCGCAGGGTTTGCCCGGCGAGGCACCGTTCGACGTGATCCTGCTGTCGGGCTCGGTCGCCGCCGTGCCGAAGTCGCTGCTGATGCAGCTGGCGCCGGGCGGCCGGCTCGCGGCCATCGTCGGTCAGCAGCCGATCATGCGGGCGATGCTTTACACGCGCAGCGCGGCGGCGGCCTTCCATTCGGTCGAACTCTTCGACACCGTGGCACCTCGGCTCGACGGCTTCGCGGAACCGTCGAAGTTCACGTTCTGAGCGCGCGCACAGCCTGCGCCTGTGCGCCGAGCCGCTCCGTCGGCGGCACCATTCCACCCGATCCAAAGCAGCAAAGGAAAGCTTCATGTCCCAGTGCCCCGTGCGACGCCGCAAGCCTTTGAGTCGTCGGCGCACGGCGCCGCGCCGGGGGCTGCTTGCCCTTGCCGCCGGCTTGCTCATGGCCTGCAGCAGCTTGCAGGCGCAAAGCCTCGCGCAGCTCTACGAAGCAGCGCGCGGCTACGACGCCACCTACTTGGCCGCACGTGCGCAGGCCGACTCGGCGCAGTACCGGTACGAACAGATCAAGGCACTGAATCGGCCCAGCGCCAATCTCTCGGCCAGTGCCACGCGCAGCGAGACCGACACTCCGGTGATCGGCCGCAGCTCGGGCAACGACGGCAGCGCGCAGATATCGGCACTTCAGCCGCTCTTCAACCGCACCAACGACGCCGTCATCAACCAGGCCGAGCGGGTATTCGTCGCCTCGATGTCCGAACTGGAGGCCGCCGAACAGGAGCTGATCCTGCGCGTGACCCAGGCGTACTTCGACGTGCTGGCCGCGCAGGACGCGCTGGAAACCACCCGCGCCAACAAGACGGCGATCGCCGAACAGCTCGCCTCGGCCAAGCGCAATTTCGAAGTCGGCACCGCCACCATCACTGACACCCGCGAGGCGCAGGCGCGTTTCGACCTGGCGGTGGCGCAGGAGATCGTGGCCGAGAACACCCTGCGCAACACGCGCATCGCGCTCGACCAGCTGTTCGGCCGTGCCGACATCGAGCCGCGCCCACTGCAGGTGCCCGTGCGGCTGACAACGCTCGAGCCGCGCCCGCTTGAGCAATGGGTGGCGGAGGCCGAAGATTCGCCGGCCGTGCGCCAGGCTCGCCTCGCCTACGACGTGGCGCAACTCGAAACAGAGCGCGCGCGCGCCGGGCATCTGCCCACGGTCGACCTGATCGGCGGCGTCGGCACGAGCCGCACCTCGGCGCGGCGCGCCACCACCCTGGAAGGCACCAGCACCCAGGCCCAGATCGGCTTGCAGCTCAACTTGCCGCTCTTCGCCGGCTACTCGATTCAGAACCGCGTCAAGGAAACGCTCGCCCTCGAGGAGAGTTCGCTCAACCAGCTGCAGGCCACCCGCCGCAGCGTGGACCAGACGACGCGGCAGGCCTTTTTCGCCGTGCAATCGGGCGAGGCGATGGTGCGCGCGCTCGAAGCCGCCGAGGCCTCCAACCAGCTCGCCCTGGAGGCCACGCAGCTCGGCTACAAGGTCGGCGTGCGCGTCAACCTCGACGTGCTCAACGCACAGACCCAGCTCTTCACCACCCGGCGCGATCTGCAGCGCGCGCGCTACGACGCCATCGTCAACAGTTTGCGGCTGCGCCAGGCGGCGGGCGTGCTGGATGAGCAGGATGTCGCGGGTGTGAACCGGCTGCTGGTGCCCTGATACCAAGTCGCGTTCGATCGGCTAAAGAACGCTGTGATCGATCCAGCCCCGCATTGGTCGGCAATCGGTCCATTGCGGGCCTTTGGCTGATAGCCGTGCGAGCGCTCGGCGGGAGCAAAGCCGTGGGCGGGTGTGCGGCGGCGCGCCGGTGCGGCGGTCGGCCCGCAGGGCCGACTGCGC
>NZ_JACDCU010000024.1 GCF_013817365.1 Methylibium sp.
CGCTCGACATTGCGCCGGGCTCGATCACCGGTGAGAAGGGTCCCACGCGCGCCAACGCGGAGGTGGGCAAGCAGGCCGGCGACATCTCCCAGCTCGACATCGAGTTCTCGCTGCGCTTCAACAACGGCCTGTCGCTGCTGACGCTCACGGCTGTCGAACTCAAGGCGGTCGTCGAGCACGGCGTGTCGGACTGGCTGTCGGGCTCGACCCAGGGCAAGTTCCCGCAGGTCGGCGGCTTGCGCTTCAGCTTCGATCCGGCGCAGCCGGCCGGCTCGCGCGTGCGCACGCTGGTGGTCGCTGATCCGGACGGCGGCGGCCCGCTCACCGGTCCGCAGGTGGTCTATTCGGGCGGCGCCTTCCGGGTACCGGGTGCGACCAACTACCGCCTCGTCACGCTCGACTTTTTGGCCGGCGGCGGCGACGCCTATCCCTTCAGTGCGCTGTCGGCACCGAGTCGCGTCGATCTGGTGAGCGCCTCAAGCAAGGTGTTCGCGACGCCGGGCGGCGAGCAAAACGCGCTGGCGCAGTTTCTCGCCGCGACGTTTCCGCGGGCCACGCCCTACAGCGCTGCGGATGTCGCCGCCGACGCCGACACGCGCATTCAAAACGTTTCGCTGCGCGCCGACACGTTGCCGCAGAACTGAGCGCAATTGACGCGCAAGACAGGCCGGTGTCCGCCTTCGGCACGTGAGTTGCTGTCTTGCCGAGTCGGCAACTTTGCACGACCGGAGGAGAACGCTTGGACAAGACCATCGGCCGCACACGCTGGGCGATCGCGGAAGGCTATATCCCGGGCTGGAGCCATGGGACAGGGCCGGAGATGGCCAGCCACGAAACCGCCTGCCTGCTGAACGCTTCGGATCAGGACGCGCAGGTGCGCATCACCGTGTTCTTCACCGATCGGGAGCCGGTCGGCCCTTACCGGGTCACGGTGCCGGCGCGTCGCACCCTGCACGTGCGGTTCGATCAACTGAAGGAGCCGGAGCCGATCCCCGTCGCCACACCGTACGCGAGCGTGATCGAGTCGGACGTGCCGATCGTGGTGCAGCACACGCGGCTCGATTCGCGCCAGGCCGAGCTGGCACTGCTCTCGACCGTCGCCTTTGCCGCCGACGGCTGAGCCGCAACAAACCGCGCCGGCTTACAAGGCGCGTTGGCGCGCCAGCGGCGGGTTCTTGGCGAAGTAACGGTTGATGCCGGTGACCAGCGCTTCGACGAGTTGCGCTTGATAGCGCGGGTTGCGCAGCTTCTTCTCCTCGTCGGGGTTGGAGATGAAGGCCGTCTCGACCAGTATCGAGGGCACGTCGGGCGCCTTGAGCACCGCGAAGCCGGCCTGCTCGACCTGCTTCTTGTGCAGCCGGCCGACCTTGCCGATGTGGCCGAGAACCTCGGTGCCGAGCTTGAGGCTGTCGCGGATCTGGGCGCTGGTGCTCATGTCGAGCAGGGCGCGCTTTAGCGCAGCGTCCTGGCTCTTGACGAGGTTGACGCCGCCCACCATGTCGGCAGCGTTTTCCTTGTTCGCCATCCAGCGCGCCTCGACGCTGGTGGCGCCACGCTCGCTGAGCACGAACACCGAAGCGCCGCGGGCCTGCGGGCGAATGAAGGCGTCTGCGTGGATCGAGATGAACAGGTCGGCCTGCACGCGCCGCGCCTTGCGCACGCGCTCCTGCAGCGGCACGAAGAAGTCGCCGTCGCGCGTCATCATGGCGCGCATGTTGGGCTGGGCGTTGATGCGCTTGCGCAGCTGCTGCGCGATCTGCAGCACCACGTCTTTCTCGTAGAGGCCGCTCGGGCCGATGGCGCCGGGGTCTTCGCCGCCATGACCGGGATCGAGCGCGACGATGATCAGCCGCGCGGTCGCCTTGGGCTTCGCGCCGGGCTTGCCCCCGGGCGGGGGCGGCGCTGTGGCCACCGGTGACGCGGGCGGCTCGCCGATCTTCCCGATGAATTCACCCAGTGCATCGTTCACCGCTGACGCCGCGCGCTCGGCCTCGGCGGTGCTCAACGCGTCCGAACCGTCTGCTGCTGCCTTTTCCTGCAGCAGCGCAAGCAACGGATCACGCTCGATGGTCGGGTAGAGATCGAACACCAGCCGGTGGCGGTAGCCGGCCACGGGTTCCAGCGTGAAGACCTGCGGCTCGCTGGCCTGCTTGAGGTCGATGACCAGCCGCACCACGCGCGGCCGGTTCTGTCCGACGCGCACGCTGGCGATGAAGGGGTCGCCGTCCTCGACCTGCCCGACCAGTTCGCGCAGGGTCGGGCTCAGCTCCAGGCCATCGACGTCGATCACCACGCGCTGCGGGTTGCCGATCAGGAAATGGGTGGCGGCCAGTGCCGTGTCGGACTCGAGCGTCACGCGCGTGTAGTCGGCCGCGGGCCACACGCGCACGGCGAGGATGGTGGCGCCGAAGGCGATGTCGCGCGCGCCCAGCAACAGCACCAGCGCGCCGGCCTGTCGGATGAGCTCGCGGCGCTGCAGACCGCGCGCGGTCATCGCAGCAGCTCCAGGCCGCGCTCGGTGTAGGCAGACAGTTGCACGGCGCGTTGGTCGTCTTCGAGCGGCACGAGTTCCATGCACAGATCGGGAACCGGCAAAGTTTCACCGGCGTTCTGCGGCCATTCGACAAGCTTCAAGCCGGGGCCGGCGAAGATGTCACGAAAACCGGCGTCTTCCCACTCGCGCTCGTCCGCGAAGCGGTAGAAGTCGAAGTGCCAGACTGCACCACCAGTCAGTTCGTAGGGCTCGACCACCGCATAGCTCGGGCTCTTGATGCGCCCGCTGGCGCCGAGGGCGCGCAGCAGGTGCCGGGCGAAGGTGGTCTTGCCGGCGCCGAGCGGGCCTTGCAGTTCGATGAAGGCATCGCGCAGCGCTTGGCGCTCGGCCATGGTCTGTGCGCGAGCGGCGCAAGCGGCCTCGTCGGGCCAGTGTTCGCTGCGGGTTTCTAGAATCGGTGGATGCATCGAGCGCCGGTGGTCCTGGAGCGAGCAGCCGATCGAGAGGCTGTGCCGGACGACGTGTGGGTCGAGTTGCGCCGGGCGGCGCGCGAGCTCGGATTCTCACAGATCGGTGTGGCCGATGTCGATCTGGCGAGCGCCGAGCCGGGCTTGTTGGCGTGGTTGCAACAGGGCCTGCACGGCAGCATGCTTTACATGGAACGCCACGGCCTCAGGCGCGCGCGCCCGGCCGAGCTGGTGCCGGGCACCGTTCGGGTGATCACCGCGCGCATGGACTACCTGCCGCGAGCAACGAGCGACGGCTGGCAGGCGATCGCGTTCGAGCGGCTGCACCGGCCGACCGAGGCGACGGTGTCGCTCTATGCACGCGGTCGCGACTATCACAAGGTGATGCGCGCGCGGCTGCAGAAGCTGGCCGATGGTTTGGCCGAACGCATCGGGCCGTTCGGGCACCGGGTGTTCACCGATTCGGCGCCGGTGCTCGAGGTGGAGCTGGCGTCGAGAAGCGGCCTGGGCTGGCGCGGCAAGCACACGCTCGCGCTGTCGCGCGAGGCCGGCTCGATGTTCTTTCTCGGCGAGATCTATGTCGATCTGGCCCTGCCGCTCACCCCGGCGAGCGAGGCGCATTGCGGCAGTTGCCGCGCCTGCATCGATGTGTGCCCGACGCAGGCCATCGTCAGTGAACGACGGCTCGACGCGCGGCGCTGCATCTCCTACCTGACCATCGAGCACGACGGGCCGATCCCCGAGGAATTCCGCGCACCGATCGGCAACCGCATCTACGGCTGCGACGATTGCCAGCTCGTGTGCCCTTGGAACAAGTACGCGCAGCGCGCGAGCCTGCCTGACTTCGATGCTCGCGACGCCTTCGACGCGCCCTCGCTGCTGCAACTGTGGGCGTGGAACGAAGACGAGTTCCTGCGCCGCACCGAGGGCAGCGCGATCCGCCGGATCGGCTTCGAGCGCTGGCGGCGCAATCTCGCGGTGGCGCTGGGCAATGCCTGGCGAGAGACCGGCGACGCCGCTCTCTCGCGCGCGCTGAGCGAGGCGCGCGAGGCGGCCAGTGCGCTGGTGCGCGAACACGTCGACTGGGCGCTGGCGCAGCGCGATACACCCGCGCTCGAGCCAGGAAGCTGACCGTGCCGGCCGGTTGCTTTACCGATCTCGACCCGCAACGCGTTCTCGTGCTCCAGCGTACGAGAGCGGTCTGCCGCGTCTTTCAGCCAAGGCCGAACCGCAGCGCGATCCACGCCGGCAGCGTGAGCATGCCCAGCAGGGTGGAGATCGTCACCAGCCCGGCCACGAAGGAACCGTTGCCGCCCATGCGCACGGCCAGTACATAGCAGCTCGACGCCGTGGGCATGGCCGCGAAGGCGACCAGCACGGTGAGCTGCAGGGCCTGCAGCGACATCGCCAGGCCGATGGCCAGTGCCGACGCGGGCAACACCGCGTGGCGCAGCGTCAGCAGCGCCACGGCCAGAGGCGGCGAGGCCTTGAGGCCGCCGAGCTGCAGACCTGCGCCCACTGCCATCAGGCCGAGCGGCAGCGCGGCCTGACCGATCCGCTGCAAGGTGGTGCCGACCGGCTCGGGAAACGTGAGACCGGCCAGATTGGCGAGCAAGCCGGCCAGTGTGCTGACGATGAGCGGGTTGCGCAGCAGCTCGCGGCCGAGGTGGTGGCCGCCGTGGCGGGCCAGGGGCAGGACGGCGGCCGCATTGCACAGCGGCACGCAAACGGCCACCAGCACGGCCATCTGCGCCACGCCGGCGGCACCACCGAGGCGCTCGGCCATGGCCAGGGCGATATACGAGTTGAAGCGAAACGCGACCTGAGCGCCCGACGCGTGCAGCAGCGGATCCGCACCGCGCCAATACTTGAGCGCATAGGCCAGCGCGATGCCGAGCGTGACGGTGGCCAGGCCCGCGCCGCCCAAGGCCGCGGCCTCCGCTGGATCGAGCGGGTTGCGCACGATGGAGGTGAACAGCAGCACCGGAAACAGCAGGTGGTAGACCAGCTTTTCGGTCGATTCCCAGATCGGCCGGTTGAGCACGGTGTAGCGGCAGACGAGAAAGCCGACGACGATGAGCAGGAAGTCGGGCAACAGGAGCAGTACGTCGCGCATGCGCGGAGGTTACCGGCCCGAGCGATGAGTGCTTTCCACAACCGGCAAGAGTTCTGCGCGGGCGCGGCCTCCCGCCCCATCATCAAAGCTCAAACCCGAATAACGGAACGCCGTCGCGTGCAAGCCTGTGCGAAAGCCGCCTCGGGCGGCTTTTTTCTTTGGGCACACTCTCGCAGTGACCGATGCCCCGCCCCCGTTGCCTGTGCCACCGCTGCCGTCGGAGAGTGCCGCGGCGATCGACCGCTTTCTCGATGGCCTGTGGACTTCGGACGGCCTCTCGGCCAACACGCTGGCCGCCTATCGCCGCGACCTGACGCTCTACGCGCGCTGGCTCTACGGCGCCACCGGAAAGCCGCTCGACACCACCACCGAAGTCGATCTTCGTGGCTACGCGCTGGCACGCCACAGCGGCACACGGGCGACCAGTGCGAACCGCCGTCTCACGGTCTTCAAGCGCTATTTCCGCTGGGCGCTGCGCGAACACCGGCTGAGCGCCGATCCGACCCTCAAGCTGCTGGCCGCCCGGCAGCCGCTGCGCGTGCCGGGAACGCTCAGCGAGGCGCAGGTCGAGGCGCTGCTGGCGGCGCCGGACGTGCAAACGCCTCTCGGCCTGCGGGACCGCGCCATGCTCGAGCTGATGTATGCGAGCGGGCTGCGCGTGAGCGAGCTGGTTACGCTCAAGACCGTCCACGTCGGCCTGGCCGAAGGGGCCCTGCGGGTGATGGGCAAGGGCGCGAAGGAGCGGCTGCTGCCGTTCGGCGAAGAAGCACACGGCTGGATCACGCGCTACCTGATGCAGGCGCGTGCCGCCATCCTTGCGGGACAGGCCAGCGACGCGCTGTTCGCTACCGCGCGCGGTGGCGCAATGACGCGGCAGGCTTTCTGGTTGATCGTGAAAAAGCACGCCCGCGCCGCCGGTATTGCGGTCGCGCTGTCGCCGCACACCCTGCGCCATGCCTTCGCGACACACCTGCTCAACCACGGCGCAGACCTGCGCTCCGTGCAGATGCTGCTCGGCCACGCAGACATCTCCACGACGCAGATCTACACGCACGTGGCGCGGGAGCGGCTGAAACTTCTCCACGCCCAGCATCATCCGAGGGGATAAAAGCGCCGGTTCGAGCACGCGGTTATCGCCTCGCCGCCCCGAATATCCCGACCGGCGTTCTCCCGGCCCGCCGCGTGCTACTGTTTTCCCTGCGTGCTGCGCTCCGCTCGACGGGTTGCGGCTCCGCTCAACCGGGAGCACCGATGAAAAAGGCCACGCTCTACAGCCGATCGCCCCGCACGCAGGCGCGTCGCGCGCCGGCTTCCGCCGCAGCGCCGGTGTTCGCCGATGCAGCGCCGGCAAGTGCGCAGCCGAGCCGCACCGAGCGGGCAGAAAAGCCGCCCGGCCGCTTGCGCAGCGCGTTGTCGCGTCACCCGCGCAGCAGCTTCTTCGCTGCGGGGCTGTGCGCAGCGCTGATCGGCGTGGTGCTCCAGGCGGCCCTGTTGCAGCCCGCGGCGCAGCGGCTGACGCAAGACGACGTCGATGCGGCTGTGCTGCACACGCTGGAAACGCAGGCCTTGCCCTCCCGGCCGGCGCGTGCCGCCGCCGCGGTGATGCCCTCGGTCGTGCGGGTGCGCACCGGCGCGCCGCACGAGCGCCGCCCGCTCGACGAACCGGGCCACGGCGGCACCGGCACCGGGGTGGTGATCGTCGAGGACGGCACCATCCTGACCAGCCTGCATGTGGTGGCCGGCGCCGAGCGCATCACCGTGACGTTTTTCGATGGCTCCGAGTCGGACGCGGTGCTCATGAGCGTGCGCCCCGAGAGCGATCTGGCCGTGCTGCGCGCGCGCCGGTTGCCCGACGACGTGCGGCCCGCCACCCTGCGCCCCGCCGCCAGTCTGGTGCCGGGCGACGAAGTGGTGGCGATCGGTTTTCCATTCGGCATTGGCCCGAGTGTTTCATCGGGCGTGGTGTCGGGGCTGGGCCGCCAGCACCGCGCCGAGGACGAGCGGCCGCTCCTGTCCAACCTGATCCAGTTCGACGCGGCCGTGAACCCCGGCAATTCGGGCGGGCCGCTGATCACGATGGACGGCCAGGTGGTCGGCATCGTGGCGGCGATCCTCAACCCGACCGACCAGTCCTTCTTCGTCGGCATCGGATTGGCCGTGCCGATCGAGGACGCCGCCGCCGTGGTGGGTGTGCCACCGGCCTGACGACCGCCCGTTTTTCCGTTTTCATTTCCCATCCGCTTCGCTCCGAGGACCACCGAATGCCCGCCCACGAACTCCGTCCCGACGATGTCGCCGCGCAGATGCAACGCGTGCTTTACGAAGTGAAGAAGGTGGTGGTCGGCCAGGACCAGTTCCTCGAACGCGTGCTCATCGCCATGCTGGCGCAGGGCCATCTGCTGGTCGAAGGCGTGCCGGGACTGGCCAAGACGCAGACGGTCAAGACGCTGGCGCTGGTGCTGCGGGGCCAGTTCAAGCGCATCCAGTTCACGCCCGACCTGGTGCCGGCGGACCTGATCGGCACGCGCATCTTCAATCAGAAGACGGGCGAGTTCTCGACCTCGCTCGGGCCGGTGTTCACCAACCTGCTGCTGGCCGACGAGATCAACCGGGCGCCGGCCAAGGTGCAGAGCGCGCTGCTCGAGGTGATGCAGGAGCGCCAGGTCACCATTGCCGGCGAGACGCACCGCGTTGCCCAGCCTTTCCTGGTGATGGCCACACAGAACCCGATCGAGACCGAAGGCACCTATCCCTTGCCCGAGGCGCAGGTCGACCGTTTCATGATGAAGGTGGTGGTCGGCTACCCGAGCGAGGAGGAGGAGTTCGTGATCGTCGAGCGTGTCATCGGCGAATGGCCCGACGTCGCGCCGGTGCTCGGCGCCGACGAGTTGGCGGGGCTGCAAAGAGCGTGTCGGCGCAGCTTCGTCGAGCCGTCGCTCATTCAGTACGCCGTGAAGCTGGTCGCCGCCACCCGCAAGCCCGCCCAGCACGGCCTGGCCGAGCTGGCACCGCAGATCGCCTTCGGCTGCAGCCCGCGCGCCAGCATTCACCTGATCGAGGGCGCGCGTGCCCTGGCGTTGCTGCGCGGGCGCGATTACGTGCTGCCCGAAGACGTGAGCGAGTTGGTGCCCGACGTGCTGCGCCACCGCTTGGTGCTGTCCTACCAGGCGCTGGCCGAAGGCGTGAGCGCCGACGACCTGATCGCCACGCTCTTGCGCAAGATCCGCCCGCCGGCGACGCCGCTGGCGTCGCGGGGGTCGTTCGCCGCGCCGGCTTCGGCTGGCAACGGCGCTTCGGTGCCGATGCAATGAACAGCGCCACGCTGAACCTGCCCGACGCCGAGCGGCTGCTGCTGCGGCTGGAGTGGCGCGTGCTTCGGCGCCTGGACGGTGCACTGCACGGCGACTACCGGGGCCTGCTCCTCGGCGTGGGCGACGATCTCGCCGACCTGCGCGAATACCAGACCCACGACGACGTGCGCCACATCGACTGGAACGTCACCGCCCGGCTGCAGACGCCCTATGTCCGTGAGTACCACGAGGACCGCGACCTCACGGCCTGGTTCCTGGTCGATTTGAGCCCTTCATCCGACATCGGCGCCCGGGCCAGCCGCGGTGCGGTTGCGCTGGATTTCGTTGCGCTGATGGCGCGGCTGCTCACGCGCCGCGGCAACCGCGTGGGGGCGCTGCGTTATCGGCGGCATGTCGACGCGGTGGTGCCAGCGGGCAGCGGCCGGCGGCATTTGCTGCGGCTCGTCCATACGCTGTCGCAGCCCACAGCCGCGCCGGCAAAGAAGGCCAAGGCCACCGCGCCCGTCGGCGGTACCCGCCTGCACGAACTTCTGGACGCCGCGCATCCGCTGCTCAAGCGCCGCGCGCAGGTCTTCGTGATCTCCGACTTCCTGAGCGAGCCCGGCTGGGAGCGCCCGTTGGCTCGACTGGCGCAGCGCCACGAGGTGCTGGCCGTGCGTCTGACCGACCCGCTCGACGACGAGGTGCCCGACCTCGGGCTGGTGCTGATGGGCGATGCGGAAAGCGGCGAGCAGATCGTGGTCGACACGCATGACCGCGGCTTTCGGGTTCGCCACGCGAAGGCCGTGGAGCGGCGCGAGCAGGCGCTGCAGGAAGCACTGGCGAGCGCCGGCGTCGACACCTTCGAGCTTTCGACCGAGGACGACCTGGCGGAGGCTTTGACCCATTTCGTGCAGTTGCGCCGACGTGTCGCCCAGCGCCGCGGCGGAGCGGCCGGTGCGGGAGCCGCGTCATGAACCTCATCACTTTCCAGTGGCCCGAGTTGCTGTGGGCGCTGCTCGCGCTGCCGTTGCTTGCCATGCTCTACGTCTGGCTGCTGCGCCGGCGCAAGCGCGTCGTTTTGCGCTACGCGAGCCTGGCCATGGTCAAGGAGGCAGGGCAGGGCGCGGCCTGGCGGCGGCATGTGCCGCCCCTGCTTTTCCTGCTGGCTCTGACGGCCCTGCTGGTCGCCCTAGCGCGGCCGCAGGCGGTGATGAGCCTGCCCTCGCAACAGCAGACGGTGATCCTGGCGATCGACGTGTCGGGCAGCATGCGCGCCGACGACGTTCTGCCCACGCGGCTGGAAGCGGCGCAGGCTGCGGCGCGAACCTTCGTCGCCGATCAGCCTGCCAACACGCGCATCGGCGTCGTCGCCTTTGCGGCCACCGCGCAACTCGTGCAGCCGCCCACGCGCAACCGCGAAGACGTGGTCGCGGCCATTGACCGCTTCCAGCTGCAACGCGGCACCGGCATCGGCAACGGCTTGGTGGTGTCGCTGGTCACGCTGTTCCCTGAACTCGGACTGGACATGGAAGCCTTGCAGGGCGCCCGCTCCGGCGGCAACCGCTCGCGCGCCTTGCCGATGCTGCCGCGCGAGAGGGAGAACACCGAACCGGTCCAGGCCGAGCCCGTGCCGCCGGGCTCGTACGACGAGGCGGTGATCATTCTGCTCACGGACGGTCAGCGCACCACCGGCCCCGACCCGTTGGCGGTCGCCAAGCTGGCAGCCGACCGGGGCGTGCGCGTGTACACCGTGGGCATCGGCACCAAGGAAGGGACGACCATCCACTTCGAGGGCTGGTCGGTGCACGTCAAACTCGACGAGGACACGCTCAAGTCGATTGCCTCCCTGACGCATGGCGAGTACTTTCAGGCCGGCACCGCCACGGACCTGAAAAAGGTCTACGAGACGCTGAATTCGCGCATCGTTCTCGAAACGCGGCAGACCGAAGTCACCGCGCTCGTGGTGGCCGGGGCGCTGGTTCTGCTGCTGCTTTCGGCGGGCCTGTCGGTGCTGTGGTTCCACCGAGTGCTATAGGCCTGCAAGCCCGGGCAAAAGCATCCGGCGAGCGCGGCATCGGCATACGCCCGTGGCGCCCCGCACGGGGTGCCGGTCCACCGTGGTGTTGCAGGGCGGTCGTGTGCTTCGCTTAAGCTGAGCCATGGATTTCAGCGATTCGATGCGGCCCATCGGCGGCTGGCACCACCGACTCGGCCCACGTGTGCGCACACTCTGGTTCGCCAAGATGGCCGGCACGACGCTCGGCATCACTGCGTTCTTCGTCGCCTACTTCTGGGTGCTGCAGCATCCTTTCTTCACGGTCACCACCATGCCGCTGATTGCGCTGGATCGGTGGGTGGCTTTTCGGCCCGAAGCTTTCGTTCTGTACGTATCGCTCTGGGTTTACGTTTCGCTGGGGCCCGCGCTGCTCAAGGACAGCCGCGAAGTCATTTCCTATGGCCTCGCAACGGGCGGTCTCAGCCTGGCGGGGCTGAGCGTCTTCGTGCTCTGGCCGACGGCGGTGCCCGACTTTGCACTCGACTGGTCGGCTCATCCCTCGCTCGCGTTCCTGAAGACCGTCGATGTGGCCGGCAACGCCTGCCCATCGTTGCACGTCGCGTTCGCTGTTTTCACCGCCTTGTGGCTGGAGCGAATACTGCGCGAGACGGGCGAACGGGGCACCGTGCGCGGAGTCAACGCTCTGTGGTGCCTGGGCATCGTTTATTCCACGCTGGCAATTCGCCAGCACGTTGCACTGGACGCGCTGGCCGGTGCGGCGCTGGGCGCCGCCGTTGCGCTGCTCCACATGCGCAGCCTGGACCGTGCAGTGCGCCGGGCCGGCGCTCGTGCGGACGCGGTGCGCTCAGCGGGTGACCCGGCGGCTCCGGGCGTCACGCCGGTGCTGCCGCACTGAAAGCCGGCGGGGGTCGATCCGCCCGTGTTCTCGGCTCGCGCACCACCCGGTTGAGCGGTGCCTTGTGCCTCGCAGAAGCCATGGGATGCACGCCAATGCGAACCGTTCCGATCGTCTTGTGCATCGACGTCGAGCCCGACGAGCGCGAGACGGACCCGTTTCGACCGGTGGACTGGAAGGGTTTCGAGGCGGCGCTCGAATGCATGGACGCGCTGCGGCCGCGGCTCGCGCAGCACACCGGCGCGCCGGTGTGCATTTCCTGGTTCCTTCGCATGGACCCTCAGGTCGAACAGACCCTACGGCAGCGCATCGTGGGTCGTCGAGCGCTACCAGAGGCCTTTGCGCGACGGGACCGCTCGGGCGACGAACTGGGCCTGCATGTCACGCTTGGCAGTGGCGGCCCGAGCGCAGCCGCTGGTTTGTCGACAACGGCGATCAGGCCTGGGTCGACCATTGCCTGCAACTGGCCTTCGACGCCTATCACCGAGCTTTCGGGCGACCCTGCCGTTCGTTTCGCTTCGGCGACCGCTGGATGAACGACGCGACCCTGGCCATCTTGGCGGCGCTGGGGGTCCACTATGACCTGACCATCGAGCCGGGCCGCAAGTCCGGCCTGCCGGCCGACGTGGACGCGCGGCCGAGCGGCGGCATGCCCGACTACACCGACGCGCCGCTGGGCTTACCGGCCGTCGCGCGACGATTGCCTGCGGCCGGACCGCTCGTGCGAGCACGCGCTGTGGGAGAAACCGCTCAGCACTGGTCGTGATGTCGGGCGCTGGGCCGGCGTCAAGCGGGCAGCCCGGGCGGCGGGCATCGACCTGCAGCGCCGGCACGACAGCCATTGCCTTTATGGCCTACGCGCACGCGCGGCGCAGGCCGCTGCATCGAGCAGAACCTGGCGTTCGTGATGGCGCACAGGGACGTGGCGCGCTTTCGCTTCCTCTGGCCGAAGGAGACGATCGAAGCGCTCGGTTGATGGTCGCGGCCGCGGCCTTCGCTTCGGCACACCGTAGCGCTCGTTCTTTATCGCCACGGGGCGATCGGGAACTTAGACTCGCACGGTGATCACGCTCAGGAATCAGGCCTTCGGGCCGCTGCTCGCCACCAGCGCGGACCACAAGGCGAGCCTGACGCGGGCGCTTCGCAGCGATCTGCCGGCCGGGGCCGATCAGGAACTGCCCGAGCCCGCCGGCATTCCCGGTCGTCCCTCGAAGCCGCAACTCGTACCGCACACGCAGCTCGAACAGCGCTCGATGGCCAGCGCACAGGGCAGGGCAACGCTGGTTCATGCACTGGCCCATATCGAACTGAACGCCATCGATCTGGCGCTCGATGTTGTGTGGCGCTTCCCGAAGATGCCGGACGACTTCTATGGGCAGTGGCTGGGTGTGGCACGGGAGGAAGCGCTGCACTTCCAGCTCTTGCGCGACCACCTGCGCTCGATGGGGTACGACTACGGCAGCTTCCCCGCACACAACGCGTTGTGGGAGATGGCCGAGAAGACCAAACACGATCTTCTCGCAAGGATCGCCCTGGTTCCCCGCACGCTCGAGGCACGCGGCCTCGACGCGTCACCGCCCATCAAGGCCAAGCTGGTCGGGGCGGGCGATCACAAGGCAGGCGCGATCCTCGACGTGATCCTGCGTGACGAGATCGGGCACGTCGCCGTGGGCAACCAGTGGTACCGATGGCTTTGCGAAGTGCGTGGTCTCGACCCCATCGGTACCTATGCAGAACTGGCGAAGAAATACGAAGCACCGCGTCTGCGAGGTCCCTTCAACATCGAGGCGCGCAGGGCGGCTGGCTTCGACGAGGCGGAGATTCGACTGCTGGAAGCTCCGCGAGACTGACACGGCCTGCCTCCGTAAACTCGTCGCTTTGCCGGAGTGCCGCATGGCCTTGTTCCAGCTCGATGGGCGCGTTCCGCAAGTGCATGACGGCGCGTACGTGGCCGACAGCGCCGAGTTGATCGGCGCCGTGGAGATCGCGCAAGGTGCCAGCGTGTGGTCGCAAGCCACCTTGCGCGGCGACAACGAGCCGATCACCATCGGCCGCAACTCCAACGTGCAGGAGGGCAGCGTGCTGCACACCGATCCCGGATACCCGCTGGTCGTGGGCGAGGGCGTCACCGTTGGCCACCAGACCATGCTGCACGGCTGCACCATCGGCGACGGCGCGCTGATCGGCATCCAGGCGGTGGTGCTCAACGGCGCGAAGATCGGCCGCAATTGCCTGGTCGGCGCCGGCGCGCTGGTCACCGAAGGCAAGGAGTTCGCCGAGGGCATGCTGATCCTGGGCAGCCCGGCCAAGGCGGTGCGCCCGCTCGTAGAGGCGGACCTTGCGCGCATGCGGCAGGCAACGCAGAGCTATGTCGATCGGGCGCAGCACTACAAGACCGCGTTGAAGCGCATCGATTGACCACCATCTGCGACCGATGAGCGAACTCCACAGATTTATCTTCGAGGGCATGCCGGTGCGCGGCATGCTGGTGCGCCTGACCGGCGCCTGGACCGAGCTGCTGCAGCGTCGCGAGAAGGCCGGCGGCTACCCCGAGCCGGTGCGCGATCTGCTCGGCGAGATGGCTGCGGCGGGCGTGCTGATGCAGGCCAACATCAAGTTCGACGGCGCGCTGGTGCTGCAGATCCAGGGCGACGGGCCGGTGCGGCTGGCGGTCGCTGAAGTGCAGCCCGATCTGGCATTGCGTGCCACCGCCACGGTGACCGGCGAGGTGGCGCAAGGCGCCGGGCTCGAAGCGCTGGTCAACGTGGGCGGGCAGGGCCGCTGCGCGATCACGCTCGATCCGAACAACAAGCAGCCCGGCCAGCAGCCCTACCAGGGCGTCGTCGGTCTTCATGGAGACCGGCGCGAGCCGCTGCAGCAGCTCTCCGACGTGCTGGAGCACTACATGCTGCAGTCCGAGCAGCTCGACACCAAGCTCGTGCTTGCCGCCGATGGTCAGGTCGCCGCGGGTCTGCTGATCCAGCGCCTGCCGGTCGAGGGCAGTGGCAACCTCGGCGAGAAGAACGAGGACGGCATCGGCCTGAGCGAGGACTATCGGCGCATCGCGCTGCTGGCCGGCACGCTGACCCGCGACGAACTGCTCCTGCTTCCCGCCGACAAGCTGCTGCACCGCTTGTTCTGGGAAGAAACGCTGCGCCGCTTCCCCCCGCTCGAGGGCGCGAATGGTCCGCGCTTCGAATGCCGCTGTTCGCGCCAGCGTGTCGCGCAGATGCTGCGCAGCCTGGGCCGCGAGGAGATCGATGGACTGATCGAAGAGCGCGGCACGGCGGAAGTGGGCTGCGAGTTCTGCGGCGCGCAATACCGCTTCGATGCGGTGGACGTCGGTGAGGTCTTCACATCGCCCCGCGACCAGCCGCCGGCGCCGGATGCGGTGCACTGAGCCGCAGGCAACGGCATCCGCACGGGCCCGGCTGCCCCGCGCGGGAAACCGCAACGGCCCGGAAATCCGGGCTGCGACGCGTGTCGATCGGCGCTGGGCGCCTTTCGCGAATAGGTCCCGGTGCTACAGTCACCCCCGCAATTCGGTCCTTCCCGTCCCCTTTTCTGGTTCAGTCGAACAAGCAAAGGCGGGTCGCAATCCGCCAACCGGTTCAGCCGTGTCGCGGAAGGTTTTTTCATAACCAGCCAACGCCCCGCAGACCGGGGCAAAAGGTGAGCGAAATGATGCAGCACCACCGCTCGAACTCGTACCTGTTCGGGGGCAACGCGCCCTATGTCGAAGAGCTGTACGAGGCCTATCTGGACAATCCGGGCTCCGTGCCCGAGAACTGGCGTTCCTACTTCGACGCCCTCCAGAACGTTCCTGCGGGTGACGGCTCCGAAGCCCGCGATGTTGCCCACGCCCCGGTCATCGAATCGTTCGCGCAGCGCGCCAAGGCCAATGCCTTGGCCGTGAAGGCGAGCGTGACCGAGTTGGCCGTCGCGCGCAAGCAGGTTCATGTGCAGTCGCTGATCGCGGCCTACCGGTCGCTGGGAGCACGCTGGGCCGACCTCGACCCGCTCAAGCGCGCCGAGAGGCCTAGGATTCCCGAGCTCGAGCCGGCGTTCTACGACCTGAGCGAGTCCGACATGGACATCACGTTCAGCGCCACGAACACCTACTTCACCACCGCCGAGCAGCAGACGCTGCGCGAGATCGTGCAGGCGCTGCGCGAGACCTACTGCGGCACGATCGGTGCGGAGTTCATGCACATCACCGAGCCGGGCGAGAAGCGCTGGTGGCAGGAGCGCCTGGAGCGCATACGCTCCAAGCCCAGTTTCAGCGCGGAGGAGAAGTCTCACATCCTCGAGCGCCTCACCGCGGCCGAAGGCCTGGAGCGCTTCCTGCACACCAAGTACGTCGGGCAGAAGCGCTTTTCGCTCGAAGGCAGCGAGAGCTTCATCTGCTCGATGGACGAACTGCTGCAGCGCGGCGGCGAACTCGGGGTGCAGGAGATCGTCATCGGCATGGCGCACCGCGGCCGGCTGAACGTGCTGGTGAACACCTTGCGCAAGGCGCCGAAGGATCTGTTCAGCGAGTTCGACCACACCGCCAAGGAAGACCTGCCCTCGGGCGACGTGAAGTACCACCAGGGGTTCTCGAGCGACGTCACCACCCGCGGAGGCCCGATCCACCTGAGCCTGGCCTTCAACCCCTCCCACCTCGAGATCGTCAACCCGGTGGTCGAAGGCTCCGTCAAGGCACGGCTGGACCGCCGCGGCGACGCGGAAGGCGACACGGTGCTGCCGGTGCTGGTGCACGGCGACGCGGCCTTCGCCGGCCAGGGCGTGGTGATGGAAACCCTCGCGCTGGCCCAGACGCGCGGCTACTACACCGGCGGCACGGTGCACCTCGTCATCAACAACCAGATCGGCTTCACGACCAGCGATCCGCGCGACTCGCGCTCCACGCTGTACTGCACCGACGTGGTCAAGATGATCGAGGCGCCGGTGCTGCACGTGAACGGCGACGACCCCGAGGCGGTGGTGCTGTGCACGCAGCTCGCGCTCGACTACCGCCAGGAGTTCAACAAGGACGTGGTGGTCGACATCATCTGCTTCCGCAAGCTGGGTCACAACGAGCAGGACACGCCCTCGATGACCCAGCCGCTGATGTACAAGAAGATCGCGGCGCATGCCGGCACGCGCAAGCTTTACGCGGACAAGCTGGTGACGCAGGGCACGCTCAAGCCCGAGCAGCCCGACGAGATGGTCAAGGCCTACCGCGCCGCGATGGAAGCCGGCAGGCACACCACGGACCCGGTGCTCACCAACTACAAGAGCAAGTACGCAGTCGACTGGTCGCCCTATCTGAACAAGAAGTGGACCGACGCGGCCGACACCGCGCTGCCCTTGGCCGAGATCAAGCGCCTGGCCGAGCGCATCACCACCGTGCCGGACACCTTCAAGGTCCATCCGCTGGTCGAGAAGGTGCTAGCCGACCGCGCCGCCATGGGTCGGGGCGACATCAATGTCGATTGGGGCATGGGCGAGCACCTTGCGTACGCCTCGCTCGTGGCGAGCGGCTATCCGGTGCGCCTGTCGGGCGAAGACTGCGGGCGTGGCACCTTCACCCACCGCCATTCGGTGTTGCACGACCAGAACCGCGAAAAGTGGGACGAGGGCACCTGGACGCCGCTGCAGCACGTCGCCGAAGGCCAGGCGCCGTTCACCGTGATCGACTCCATCCTTTCGGAGGAAGCGGTGCTCGGCTTCGAGTACGGCTACGCCTCGGCCGACCCCAACACGCTGACTGTCTGGGAGGCGCAGTTCGGCGACTTCGTCAACGGCGCGCAGGTCGTCATCGACCAGTTCATCGCTTCGGGCGAAGTGAAGTGGGGCCGCTCAAATGGCCTCACATTGCTGCTGCCGCACGGCTACGAAGGCCAGGGTCCGGAGCACAGCTCGGCGCGCCTGGAGCGCTTCATGCAACTGGCTGCCGACAACAACATGCAGATCTGCCAGCCGACCACGGCCAGCCAGATCTTCCACCTGCTGCGCCGCCAGCAGGTGCGCATGTTCAGGAAGCCGCTGATCATCATGACGCCGAAGTCGCTGCTGCGGAACAAGGACGCGACCTCGCCGCTGGCCGAGTTCACGCGCGGCGAGTTCCGCACGGTGATCGGCCCGTCGCGGCCCGATCTCGACCCCGTCAAGGTCAAGCGGATCATCGCTTGCTCCGGCAAGGTGGCCTACGACCTGATCAAGCGGCGCGACGAGAAGAAGGCAATGGACGTGGCGATCCTGCGGGTCGAGCAGCTCTATCCTTTCCCGCACAAGGCGTTCGCCGCCGAGCTGAAGAAGTTTCCGGGCGCCAACGAGATCGTGTGGTGCCAGGACGAGCCGCAGAACCAGGGCGCGTGGTTCTTCGTGCAGCACTACATCCACGAGAACATGGTCGAGGGCCAGAAGCTCGGCTATGCCGGCCGGCCGGCCTCGGCCTCGCCAGCGGTGGGATATGCGCACCTGCACCAGGAGCAACAGAAGGCCTTGCTCGACCAAGCCTACGGCAAGCTCAAGGGCTTCGTTCTCACCAAATAGCGTTATTGCGGCGCGAATGCGCCGCAATATCTCGCGGCGTTCGACCGGCTACAGGCCGCTCAACGCCGCGGGATCGGGGCGATGCCTCGGCCGAACCTTTTAAGAAAGAATTTCATGGCGATCATTGAAGTCAAGGTTCCTCAACTGTCCGAGTCGGTTGCCGAGGCGACCTTGCTGCAGTGGAAGAAGAAGCCCGGCGAGCCGGTCGAGATGGACGAGATCCTGATCGAGATCGAGACCGACAAGGTCGTGCTCGAAGTGCCGTCACCGGCCGCGGGCGTGGTCGCTCAGCTCGTCAAGAATGACGGCGAGAGCTGCGTCGGCGACGAAGTCATCGCCAAGATCGACACCGAAGGCAAGGCGTCGACGGGCGGCGAAGACCAGATCAAGGCCGTGCCGCCCGGTGAGCCCGCGCCGGGGGCCAAGCCCGGTCTCCCTGCCGACGTGGCCGCTGCCGCCCAGACCAAAAGCGACATCGCCATGCCGGCGGCCGCCAAGCTGATGGCGGAGAACGATCTGTCTGCCGGCACGGTGACAGGGACGGGCAAGGACGGCCGTGTCACCAAGGGCGACGTGCTGGGTGCGCTCGAAGGGGGTGCGAAGGCGAGCGCCGCACCGGCCGTTGCTCCCCAGGCGGCGGCGCCAGCGCCGAAACCCGCCCAGCCCGCTCCGGCCAAGCCGGCGCTGCCTCAGGTGAGTGCCCCACCGGCGCCGAAGCTGAGCGAGCGTCCCGAGCAGCGCGTACCGATGTCGCGACTGCGCGCGCGCGTGGCCGAGCGGCTGCTGCAGTCGCAGTCGTCCAACGCCATCCTGACGACCTTCAACGAGGTCAACATGGCCCCGGTGATGGAAATGCGCAAGCGCTTCCAGGAGAAGTTCGAGAAAGAGCATGGCGTCAAGATCGGCTTCATGAGCTTCTTCGTGAAGGCGGCGGTAGCCGCACTCAAGAAGTACCCGGTCATCAACGCCAGCGTGGACGGCAACGACATCGTCTATCACGGTTACTTCGACATCGGCATCGCGGTCGGCTCGCCGCGCGGGCTGGTGGTGCCGATCCTGCGCAATGCCGACCAGATGAGCTTTGCCGACATCGAGAAGAAGATCGCCGAGTTCGGCCAGAAGGCCCGGG